>NZ_CAJNBJ010000011.1 GCF_905220995.1 Nitrospira defluvii | reverse complement strand
CCCGGGTGTCGGAGAAGTGTATTGCCTGTTATCCGCGCATCGAGGGGAAAGACCCCTTGACGGGCGGCGAGCCGATGGAAACGCGCTGTATGGCGGCCTGCGTGGGCAAGATCCGCATGCAGTCGTTGATGCGCATCGGCGAAGACGGCCTGTGGGCCGAAGACCGCTGGCATCCCCTGTACTACACGATTCGTGTGGAGCAGGTGGCGCTCCCGCTGTATCCGCAGTGGGGCACCGAGCCCAACGGCTACTACATCCCGCCACGGCATAGCCCGCGCGGCTATGCCCGGCAGATGTTCGGCCCGGGCGTGGATAACGCCATCGAGAAGTACCTCGTGCCCAGCCGCGAACTGTTGGCGGTGCTCCAGCTCTGGAGAGCCAGCCAGCAGATCGTCTTCCGGTACGATGTCATTCCGGGTCCGAAAGTGTTTGAAACCCAAATCCACGGGAAGCGGTTCGACATGTACAACGATACCGTGTTGGGCTTCAACAAGTCGGGCAAGGAAGTGGCGCGCATCCAGGTCGAAGAGCCGATCTACATTCGGCCGGCCGAGCGCGTGAACTGGCTGTAAGCCGTTGTGACAGGATTGGGAGGAGCGGGCGCTCCTCCCAATCTCTGTTCAGCCTGTGGTGTGAATGGCTCGATGCTGAGTCCTGCCGGGTGCGGTGCTCACAAGGAAGCGAGCCACCGCTGGTGCTGACTATTCGGTCCGGGGCGGCAGCCTGGAAAGGAGTGTGTCGTACGAACTTATGGTAGGGATACGCGGTCGTCTTATCGGACTCCTGCTTGTCGCCACGATCGCCCTCGCCTCGTCGTTTTTCGCGCATCTGTATCTGTTCGAGCAATGGCGTGGGCAACACGAGCGCCAACTGCACCGCTCAAAAATTCTCGAAGAGGTGTTGCGATTGAAAGGGTTGGTCGTAGATGTGGAGACGAATTTTCGCGGGTACCTGCTGACAGAGCAATCTTCGTTTCTCGAGCCGATCAATCTGGCGACAAGCCGGTTGGAGAGCGGGATGGCGCGATTGACTGATCTGACGGCGAGCACGCCGGGTTTGCAATTGGGGGTCGGGGTGTTATCGGCTCGTCTCAATGAGTTTGTCGACAGTAAGAAGACCCTGGTGGCGGCGATTGGGACAGACAAGCAGGAGCAGGTTCGGCTCTATGTGCGAGGCGGAAGCGGGCGCGCGCTGTTCCTGACCATCGAAAAGGCCGTCGGTGATTTTGAGATGCGTGTGCAGCGCGAAATCCCTCTGGAATCCATGACATATGAGGCGTGGATGGAGCAGGCCCGATGGCAACTGCTTTTCGTGGATAGTCTGGGGGCCATTCTGTGCATCGTTCTCACGCGAAGCGTGAGCCTTCCTACACAACCCTCGCGCGATCGGCGGGCGCGTATCCCACTCTAGAACCTATCTCAAAATGGTTGTGTCGAAGCACAAACTCCCTATAATGTGCCCGCATGCTGCGCCTGCGCGACGACCAATGGGAGCGGATTCGGGAACACTGTCCCGAGGAACATATCCCCGAAGGCCGTCCCGGACGCAAACCGGTGCCTGCCCGCGCGATTTTGGAAGCCGTGCTCTGGATTCTGAACACCGGCGCCCAGTGGCATCTGCTGCCGCAGTGCTCTCCCAATTACAAGACCGTGCATCGCCGATTTCAGCAGTGGTGCGAACGCGACGTGCTGCGGGAGATTCTCACGCAACTCGCCAATACCTTGCGCGAGGAAGGGGCGATCGACGAGCGTGAACGCTTCATTGATGCCACGTTCGCCATGGCGAAGGGCGGTGGCGAGGAGATCGGGAAAACCCGCCGTGGCAAAGGCGTGAAGATCCTCGCGATTGTCGATCGCTATGGGCTGCCGCTCTCGGTCAG
>NZ_CAJNBJ010000010.1 GCF_905220995.1 Nitrospira defluvii | reverse complement strand
TGGTTCGCATTCGTTTCAAGTATCGAGGACGAAGTGCCGAGAGGTCTCCCCCTCCGGCAGACTCCCTCTGCCCTAGACCTTGATCTTGATATGTTCACCCTTAAGCCACTTGATCATGAACTCGTTTTCCTGACCCGGTGTGAAGCCGGTCCGGACTGGTTCCCACGGCCCACGGGCTCCGATGCCGCCGTCTTCCGCCTTGGTGATGCGGATCAAGCATTCCTTCGGAACCGTGTTGATACCATGGTGATCGATGGCATAGCCCCACTTGAACTTCCAGGCAATCGTGTGTTTACCGGGGAGTGAGTCGGTCTGGTGCATCGGCATCAGCCAGTTTCTGGTAAACGACTGTTGAGCGCCGTACCGGAAGTTGGACTGATAACCGGTGTCCACCGCGATGGCGCGTCCGTCTGGCCGCGTCTCGTGTCCTTTCACCGACTTCGCCGTGGCAACGTACGGGGCGTGCTTCGCCATCGTGACGTGGTACGGATACGCCGGGTTGTACTTGGCACGAATCATCAAACGGGACACCTTGTAGAACGGATCCGAAGGCTTCCAGCCGCGATAGGGCCGGTCCACCGGGTTGCCGTCGACAAAGACGTAGTCGCCGTCGTTGATGCCGCGGTCTTTCGCCGCCTGCGGGTTGATGTGCAACTGGTGTTCGCCGACACCCGGTGTCCGTTTGTCCATGCGGTACGGATCGCCGAAGTTCGACTCATAGATCTGCACCCAGTCGTTCACCGACCATTGGCTATGCACCCGGTGCCGGGTCTTGGGCGTGACGCAGTAGAACTGGTAGCCCTTTTCCCACAACGGGTTCGGATGCCGCTTGATTTCCGCCCACGGCAGCTTGATGTTCCGCACGTGCTTGTCATCATGGTGCTGCGCGGTGATCGGAATCCCGTAGTCGTCCGGCCGAATGAACGGATTGTTTGAGAAAATCGCATTCGGCAGATACGGCGTACACTCCGGGCCTTCCCGGTGGGAGATGAAGTTTTCGCCGTATTCAATGGCTTCCGGCTCAATACGGTAGGTCTCGATACGACCCGACCGCGTCCACTGGGGCTTGGACTCGTTGGTCTCTTCCCAGAGCGGGTGGCGCGGATAGGTACGTCCCATGACCATCCAACCCTTTTCCGACTTCAACATGACGTCTGCGCTGTATCCGTAGCAAGTGGCGCTGGCATCCAGCATCCGCTGCGGATACACGTCGACGCGGTTCATGTAGACGAAGTGGAACACGCCACGGAAGCGCGCATCGCCGGTCATTTCTGACAGCTTGGCTGCGACGCCGGCGAACGTGTCCGCATCGTTGCGGGTGTCGTACAGCGGACGGATACCACCCTTCCAGATCTGAATCCACGGGTTGGATACCGTGCCAGTCATTTCCGGATAGGTGAACTCCATCCACGAGTTACACGCAAACGCCACATCGGCATGGTTGACGTCCGAGGTCATCTCGATGTCCTGAGTGACGATCATCTCGATGTTCGGATCGACGTTCTTCACCATGTCATAGTGGTGCTTGGCGTTGTTGAGGATGTTCACGTTGGTGACCCAGCGGACTTTGCTGGGGCTCGGCATGTGGGTCTTGCCGGTGAACACCTTCCGTCCGTACTTCGGCGTGTTGACGATCAAGGCCGTATCACCATGGTTCCAGTAACCGACTTCTTCACCATAGTAGTACGAACGGGTCTTGATCTCTTTGCCGTGAGCGTTCGGATCCAAGGTCAGGTTGAACGGATCCTCACCGGTATGCACCGCGAGGCCCGCGCCGGACCAAGGCACAGCGTTCCAGATACCGGCCTTGTAGTTACCAGACCAGGTATGGCAGCCCGTTCCGAACTTTCCGATGTTGCCGGTGATGGTCATAATGAACGCCGCCGCCCGACCCATTTCCGTCATGTGGAAATAGTGACAGACGCCTTCGCCGTTATGCATCGCGGCCGGCTTGATCGTGCCCGAATCCCGCGCCCACCGGACGATGAGGTCCTTCGGCGCACGGGTGATCTGGTGCGTGGTATCCAGGTCATAGTCCTGGAGGTGCACCTGATACATCTGATAGATCGGCATCACGTCGATCTCGCGACCGTTGAGCAGCTTCACCCGGTGGGTACCGGTCAATGCTGGATCAATGCCGCTTGCCTTGAAGTGGAAGCCGACCTGTTCACGGTGCAGAGGGACGGCTTGTCCCTTCGCCAAGTCCCAGACCATCATGCCGCCGAGCCGTTCAATTTGCTCGGGCTTCAAGGACTGGATGCGTCCCGAATAGCTCTTGGAGAAATCCGGGAACTTGTAATCCGCGATCACATCGCGCGGATCGAGATACTGGAGGGTATCCGTCCGTACGAGCAACGGCAGGTCGGTAAATTCCTTGATGTAATCGATGTCCTGCAAGTTTTCATCGAAGATGATCTTTGCAGCACCGAGGAAGTTCGCACCATCGGTCTCCGGCCGCAGAGGAATCCAGTAGTCTGCGCGGTAGGCCGTTGGGTTGTACTCCGGCGTAATGACGACGATGCGAGCGCCGCGCTCGATGGACTCGAGCTTCCAGTGCGCTTCCGGCATCTTGTTCTCGACGAAGTTCTTACCCCAGCTGGTGTTCAGCTTGGAGAAGCGCATGTCGGAGAGATCCACGTCGCAGTTCTGGGTCCCGTTCCAGAACGGATGGGACGGATCCTGGTCGCCGTGCCAGGTGTAGTTGGAATAATACTTTCCGCCCTGCGCCTTTTCGGCATCGACCTTACGAATCCAGGAGTCCAGCAACGGCAAACATCCGCCGTTGAAGCGGGTGTTCATCATCTTGCCGACGATGCCGAGCACCGGCATACCAGCGCGATGCTTGAAGGTCCGTACGCCTGCACCCTTCATCATTTCGATCATTTCCGGAGCATACCCCTGCTCGCGGAGACGACGGGCACCGGCTTCACCGCTGTAGCGCGTCGCGATCAAGATCGCGGCTTTGGCCACGTAGGTGAAGGCCGTATCCCACGACACCCGGTTGAGGTCGTCGAGGAAGCGGCTGTCGAATTTGTACTTGCGCTTCACATCGGGCGTCAGCTCAGGGGAGCCGTCGTCCATCCACTGCTTCCAGCCCTTCCGCATCAATGGACCCTTTAAGCGATAGGGACCGTACACGCGACGGTGGAAGGTGAAGCCCTTCAAGCACATGCGCGGGTTATGGGCGAACGTTCCGCGGTTGCCGTAGAGGTCTTCGTAGGTTTGGTGGTCATAGTTCTGCTCTACGCGCATGACGACACCGTTCCGGACGAAGGCCCGGACGCGACAGCCGTGGGTGTCGTTCGGTGAGCAGCACCAAGTGAAGGATGAGTCGTACCGGTACTGGTCGTGATACACACGCTCCCAGGACCGATCCGGGTACTCACCCAGCGGGTTCCCAACCTCGATGACCGGCTGCAGGGCGGTCAGCGCGAGGACTTTGTCCGCCACGGCCACGGCCGCGACGGTTCCCGCCGAGATTTTGAGAAACTGTCTCCGTGAAACGGAAACCTGCATAATAGCTACCTCCTTGTGAGGCGCATGAGTCCCTCATGCACCTGTTCGTACGACTTCACTACACTCACACGAATGCAAGTTCGTCTAGTGGGCCTCCTTTCTTTGTGTCGAATTGGAAACATTCGTCCCTCACAATTCGAAAATGTCGAGCGGACATTCGCTCGCGGTAGGAAGATATTACAATTCGCGTGCCGTTACCGCTCGAGATCACACCAAAGTTCCGTCTGAATAGAGTGATATTATTTCAATGTAATCAATGTCTTAAGATTTGACTCGAATGGTGTTTGAGGGAGCGAAACGGAGGATGGGGTGGCGAAGTCAGAAAGTGCTGACTGTAGCAGTAGAGATTGAACGCAAGTTATTGATATATAATCAATATTGTGTGTCTGTGAATACGGACGGCTCTGTTTTTATTGTATTTGTTCAATAAAAACAATAGCTTGTGATTATGGTTCGCGGCGAGGTGTCATGATTTGCTAACACCGCTATTTTTCATCTTTGGTGTAGCGGCGCATGATCTCATGGAAGTAGGAGCGCGGGAGGCCGGAATCCTGGGCGGCATGGGTGACGTTGCCTTGATGGATCGTTAGTTTGGTGGAGATATACCGTCGGTTGAACGCTTCCAGAACTTGTTCTTTCGCCTTGGCATAGGGTAGGTGGAGATAATCCTCATCGGGGATCTCTCGCTGCCGGTGGTCTGGAATCGCCAACATCCCTGCGACATCGGCGACGCTGATGCGATCTCCCTTGGCGAGCATGACGGCCCTTTCCATCACGTTGCGGAGTTCCCGCACGTTGCCCGGCCAAGGGTAGGCCACCAGTTCCGTCACGGCCGTGGGGTGAAGATCCTCCACGTGCTTTGAAAACTCCTTCGCGTAGCGTGCGATAAAGTGCCGGGCAAGGACGGGAATGTCTTCCGTCCGCTCCCGCAAAGGCGGCACGCGGATGACCATGACATTGAGGCGAAAAAAAAGATCTTTTCTGAATTCGTTCCGCTTCACCTTTTCAGCCAGGTCCTGATTCGTCGCGGCAACGAAACGGACGTTAACCTTCCGTTGCTGCGTGCTGCCGACCGCACGCACTTCCCCTGCCTCCAGCACGCGTAGGAGCTTGGCTTGCAGATTCGCCGGCAAGTCGCCGATTTCGTCCAGGAAGACGGTGCCGTGACTCCCGGATTCAATCAGGCCGGTTCTGTCGGACACCGCACCGGTAAATGCGCCGCGGACGTGGCCGAACAGTTCGCTCTCCACCGTGCCTTCTGAAAAGGTGGTGCAGTCCACGACTTGAAACGGGCCGTCGCTGTCGAGGCTCCGCTCGTGAATCGCCTTGGCGATCAGTTCCTTGCCGGTACCGGTCTCTCCGATAATCAGCGTGGTCGAAGGGACACGGGCGATCGCTTCGATCATAGCCATCACATTCCGGATTGGCGCGCTGACCCCGACGAGGTTTTTGAAGGGGATTCGAGGGGCGGCAGGTTCATCGGGACTGGCCTGCAGGAGTATTTCCGACATCCGCATGGCTCGATGAATGCGGGCCGCCAGATCCATCGGGTCGTAGGGTTTAACGACATAATCAAATGCCCCGTGGCGCATGGCATCGATGACCGTCTCCGTTGCATCCACCCGGCTCAGGATAATGACCGGGATGCGTCGGTTCAGGTCCTGAACGCGCCGCAGCAGCTCAATGCCGCTGATGCCCGGCAAACGTACATCGGCGATGATGAGATCAACGGGCTCTTTCTGGAGGCGTTCGATCGCTCCTTCGGCCGTCGCGTTGATGACCAGCGTGATCTCATCGTCTTCATGGCGGGGTAGCTCTTGTTCAACCGTGCGCAGGAACAGATCCACGTCCCCCGCGTCGTCCTCGACCAGCAGAATCGTGAAGGGTTTTTGTTTGGTGCTTGCCATACGTATTGTTTCGGGACACAAGTGCCGTCTGCTCGAACAGATACCCCCACTCCTTGTCCCGGTCGAGAGCGTTCAACGGGAGCGTGGAGGAGGCTGATGACCGGCAGGCTCCTGGTGCATTCGTTCTTATCTTAGGAGGCGAGACTAAAGTAAATCAACTGCTTGCGTGGAGCGACCCAGTCTTGACCCCAAACGCAGGTATGAGTGAATGCATGGTGGGCAGGGTTGACGGGCCGGGTGATCTCGTTGCGGCTAGTTGCCTCCATGCAAGACCAGGTGGGATGCGTCGTTCATTCGCTCGCACTCATTTCCCTGATACGGCATTGCGCTTAGGGTGAAGCTTGGCTGATCGTCTGGAGGGCGGGGGACGAACGGTGTAAAGGAAGATCCCTCGGCGAAAGTTGCGCCTGGAGTTTGAGAAGGCGCTGTTACCGTGACGGCGTGCCTGGGGCCGATGAATAGTGGCCTCAGGTCCCAATGTTCATCGAGTACCGGCGCCAGCGGTCGTGGGTGGAGGCTTTGTGGTTGAACGGTGGTATAGCGGGCGAGGGCCATCTTTATCCGCCGGCGAGTGGTTGCAGGTGTCGTCTGGGCATGCCTGTTGGTTGTAGTGAGTGGCCCGCTTGAATTCGGGGCCAGCAGCAGGGGCCCGTCGTAAGGCTGGCTGATCGATGAAGACTCCGAGATCTGGTGGCTCGACGCTGTCCCGATTGCATCTAAGGGATCCGAGACTGTTGCGCACATGAGCACTGCCTGAAGCCACAAGGCGGAACAGGTGTGCATGCTTCGCCACCTTTCCCCGGAGATAGCTGTTGCGTTGACCAGACCGCCGTCGGTGTCGGTATGGCACGGTCGCATGTTGTGAATGTCGACGCATATTTCGTTCCATGTTTCTTGAGTTTCGGTCTGAGCGATGTTGAGGTGGGAGGTGGCGGATTGGTTGGAGTAATTGGGGCCGAACCCGCCTGTTTTTGCGCTCGACCAATGTCTCGGTCTCTCCCTGGAGGAAGTCGCACGGGGCTCCGTGTGCGGATTCGAACGATCGGGCGGAGTATCCCGTAGGCTGCTCGGCCGCTGCTCATAGATAGAAGCCCTCGCATCACCGTTCGAACATGACGAGCCCAGTGCAGCCATCGGCATCATGATTGCGAGAGAGGCGTTCGAGTCGTGCAGGCTGTAGGGCTGCTCGTGATCCCTCAGGCGGCCGAGTCGTAGGAGAGGTGAGTATGGCGTCTGAGCGAATGGGATTCGAGAGATCACTGAGCCAGTCGTGGCCGCAGGAAAGAAGCGGTCGGAGTTGTTACAAAGGTACCCTCAACCAGCACTCGCCGAGTGTGTGGCTGTGGTGCGGCGGGGTGCTGCGCTTGAGGAGTCGCAGTAGAAACGATTCCAGTGGAGTCGATAGGCCCAGGACAACCGGTCGAACGTGTGTCTGCACCGACCGTGGTTCAGGCGCTGCTTTTGAGCCCGATGATGCCGAGTATGATGCAGAGGAGTGAAGCGACTTTGATGAGCGACACAGTCTCGGCAAAGATGACCATGCCTAACACCGCTGTGCCTGCAGCCCCGATGCCTGTCCAGACCGCATAACCTGTGCCGACAGGGATACTCTTTAACGCTTGGGCAAGACAGCCAAAGCTGGCCGCCATGGCGACGAGCGTGACGGCCGTGGGCCAGAATCGGGAGAATCCTTCCGTATACTTGAGTCCGATGGCCCAACAAATTTCCAGCAATCCGGCGACAACCAGGAACGTCCATGCCATAGGATTCGATTCATATCCTTCCTGTGGGGGAATGGGACTGTGTGACTCAGCTGAACCAGACACGCTCTCGGTTTGCGCATCATACAGCATCATGTGCGTGATACCACCTCGGCATCTCACTAGCCTGCATGATTTCGCGAGCCGTTGTGCATCACGCGGGGCCAGGGATGGGTTGAGAGTGTGGCCGTAGCCCGCGCAGAAGTCGATGTGGTCATGCCGTTCGTTCCTCGCTGCGGGCACCGGGGGCATCCGGCCGATCAAACCATTGGTAGAGCACGGGCAGGACGATCAACGTCAACAGGGTAGAACTGACGAGCCCGCCGATGACGACGACGGCGAGGGGACGTTGCACTTCCGATCCAATCCCATGGGCGAACGCGAGCGGTATTAAACCGAGGAGGGCGACCAGCGCAGTCATGAGCACCGGTCTGAGTCGAAGCGTGCATCCTTTGATGATGGCTTCGTCGCACGGAAGGCCATCCTCACGCAGCTTGTTGAAGTAGGAGACCAGGACAATTCCGTTGAGCACTGCTACGCCGAACAGGTTGATGAACCCCACCGAGGCCGGGACACTCAAATATTCACCTGTCAGCCAGAGTGCGACGATCCCCCCGATCATCGCGAACGGCAAGTTCATGATGATCAGCGCGGCATGGCGGACAGAATTGAAGGAGGCAAACAAGAGCATGAAGATCAGGCCGATCGTGATCGGCAAGATGATTTTCAATCGTGCCATGGCTCGCTGCATGTTCTCGAACGAGCCGCCCCATACCAAATGATAGCCGGTGGGGAGATGAATCTCTTTCGCAATTTTGGCTTGCGCTTCTGCGACGACACTTTCGATATCACGACCCAAGGTGTTGAACCCGACGTAGATCCGGCGCTGCAGGCCCTCGCGACTGATTAACGAGGGGCCTTCTTGCAGCTCGACCGTGGCGAGATCTCCGAGGGGAATCAAGGCGCCGGAAGACGTCGTCAGCAAGATGTTCTTAATCGTGTCGACGCTGTTGCGGTATTTCTCAGGATATCGCAACGTCAGATCGAATCGTTTGTTTCCCTCATACACGTGGGTCGCCGGTTCTTGCCCGATTGCCGTGGTAATGATTTCCTGAACATGGGCGACATTGATGCCGTGGCGAGCGATTTTGCTCCGATCGATATCGATGGTGAGGTAGGTCTGTCCGAAGAGCTGTTCGACCCGCACATCGCCCACGCCCCTGACCGATGCCATGATGGTTTGAATTTTTTCCGCGGTACTTCGCAGAATCGACAGATCGTCCCCGAGTATCTTGATGGTCGCTTCCGATCGGACGCCGGACAGCAGCTCATCCACGCGTTGTTGGATCGGTTGGCTGAGCAGGTAATTGGCTCCAGGCACTTTTTCAATGCGCTTGCGGACGGCATCGTCCAGGGCCGATTTGGTCTTGGCCGTGGTCCATTCGTCCATCGGACGGAGACTCACGACCGGGTCACTGGCATTCGGCTCCTGAGGGTCGTTTCCCATCTCCGAGCGGCCGATCTTGGACACCACCATGCGCACTTCCGGAAACTCCATCACCGCACGCTGCATTTCTTTTTCAATTTCGATGGATCGATCCAGCGCGATACTGGGGTAGCGAATGGTCTGGGGCGAAATGGCCCCCTCGTTCAAGATGGGAATAAACTCTCCCCCGAGAAAAGGAAACAGCGAGAGACTGGCGCCTAGGAGCCCGAGCGCGAGGGCCAGCACGGTGACGCGATGCCCCGTCGCCCAGCGCAGGGTTGGGAGGTAGGCCCACTTGGCCCAGCGAAGCAGGAACGTGTCCTCCTCCGTTCCTCGCTTCAGCGCCATAGCGCAGAGCACAGGGGAAAGGGTGAGGGACAAAACCAGGGATACCAATAACGCGATGATGATCGTATTGGCGAGCGGCTGAAACATTTTCCCTTCCATGCCCTGCAGCGTCAGAATTGGAAGGAACACGAGGATAATGATCAGGATGCCGAAGATCACCGGTTGTCCGACCTCGGTGACGGCATGCAGAATGACGTCGGTTTTACTGAGACGGTCGTCTCGCTGTTCGGCGAGATGCCGATACACATTTTCCACCACCACAACGGAGCCATCGACCATCATGCCGATGGCAATGACCAATCCGCCGAGTGACATGAGATTGGCCGTCAGTCCGACCTGGTCCATGATGATGAAGGTGACCAGCGGCGTCACGATCAAGGTGGCCGTGACGATGAGGGCGCTTCGCACGTTGCCAAGAAACAGAAACAGGATGACGACCACGAGCACAATGCCCTCAAGCAGGGCTTTGTAGACCGTATCCAGCGCCGCCGTAATCAGTTCGATCCGGTCGTAGAACGGAATGATGCGCAATCCATCCGGCAAGAGCCGTTTGTGGTGAATTTCTGAGATTTTGTCCTTGATGGATTGCACGACGTCTCTGGCGTTGCCGCCGCGTAGCATGAGGACGATGCCGGTAATCACTTCGTGCTTCCCATTCAGCACGGCGGCACCGTGGCGGACGGCATGCCCGATCCGGACTTCCGCCACATCCCGAACGTAGACGGGGGTACCACCCACCTGTTTGACGACGATGTGGTCGATGTCTTCCAGCGTCTTGATCAGCCCGACACCGCGCACCACATATTTTTCGTCGTCTTTTTCAAGGATGTTCCCGCCAGCATTGGCGTTGTTCTTCGCCACGGCATCGAATACATCATGAAGCGCCAGGCCGTATTTGCGAAGCAAACCCGGTTCGACCATGACCTGGTACTGTTTGACGAATCCTCCTAGCGAGTTCACATCCACGACATCGGGGAGCCCTTTGAGCAGCGGTCGAATGACCCAGTCCTCAATGGTCCGCCGCTCCATGAGGTCGGAATCACTCATCACAAAGTCTTTGTCGTTGTCGTGTGGTCCCTCAAGATAGAATTGATAGACTTCCCCCAATCCGGTGGTATTCGGGACCAATTGCGATGTGGAGCCAGGCGGCAGCAGCTCTTGAATTTCGAGTATTCGTTCGAGCACGACCTGCCGGGCCAAATAGATATCGATATCGTCCTTGAAGACGACGGTGATCATCGACAGGCCGACCTTTGAAAATGAGCGAATGTCCGTCAGCCCCGGCGCCCCCATCAGCTGGAGTTCCATGGGAAAGGTGACGAAACGTTCCACTTCCGCCGGAGACATGCCGGGCACTTTGGTGACGACCTGGACCAGCACGGTGGTGACGTCCGGAAAGGCGTCGATGGCGATGGTGCGGAACGCGTAGATCCCTCCGGCGGTCAAAATGCACGCCATGACGACGACCAGGACACGTTGACGGAGAGCGAAGGCCAGAAGAGAAGACAGCATCGGGTTACATCTGTTCCCCGAGCAATTCGGATTTCAGCACGAACGCGCCGTTCGTCACGATTGCTTCTCCTTCCAGCAGTCCGTCCAGCACCTTGATCTCACGGCCGTTCGAACTGCCTAATTTCACATCGCGCGCCTCGAATATGGCGGGCTCGCGTTCGACAAAGACGAACTGCCGGTCACGGTCGCGTTGCACGGCGGACTCGGGAATGAGAAGCGCGTTCGCCTCCGGTTCGGAATAGACGCGCACGGTGGCATACATGGCAGGTTTGAGCTTGCGCTCGGGATTCGGCAATTCCAGCCGGAGACGCATTGTCCGGGTCGCGGGGTCGAGCACATCTCCAACGTAGGTGATACGTCCTTGGAAAGCCTGTCCGGGATAGGCTGCCACATGGACTTCCACCGATTGAGCTGTTCCTGTCTGATCGGGCCGGATGTAGGGGATATCTTTCTCGGGGATCACCGCTGTCACCCAGACATCCGAGAGGTCGGCGACCACGAACAATTTTTCCGTGGTTTCCACCACCTCGCCCTTGGTCAGGTTGCGAGCGATGATGCGGCCGTCGAAGGGCGCCACCACCGGGACGTGTGAACGGATTGTGTGATTGCGATCTAAATTGCGCAGGTCTTCATCCGTGAGACCCAGGATCAAGAGGCGATCGCGGGCCTCACGCAGCTCGGCCCGAAGGCTCAGCATTTCTCCCTCACGCCGCTGCAACTCTGCCACGCCGATGACCTTTTCCTTCAAGAGCAATTCCGCCCGGCGGAAGGCACGCTCGGCGACGTTCAGCTTGGCCGTCGCCTTCAGATACGCTGATTGAGCCATACCCAGTTCGCTGCTATAGAGCAAGGCCAACAGGGTTCCTCCTTTGACTTCACGGCCCAGGTCGGCATACACGTCGATGACCCGCCCGCGAACGAGCGTGGTGATTTCTGCCAAGGCATGTTCATTCGGTTCGACGGTGCCGGGGAAGTCACGGATGGTGCGAAATTCCGAACGTATGACGGGTTGCACGGTAATGCCCGCCGATTTGATTTCCTCGGCGGTCAAGCGGACAAGGCTCTTGTCGACGGAGGGCGGTGGGTTCGCTCCCGTTGCGTTGGGAGGAGGGCCATCGCATCCGGACAAGGCGAACAACGCGAGCGTACCGGTCAGCAGCACGGCGGCACAGGTTCGCTCACCGGTCTCCCACAATGGTCTCGATCGGCTGGTTGCTCGTGAAGGGGGTGTCCTCATATGGCGCCTCCCACCGCACGTTCCAGGAGCGCGAGTGACATGGAAAGATCAAACTGAGCCTGCGCATAGTCCAACAGAATCTGACGCTGCACCCGTTGGGCATCGAGGACTTCGATAAGGCTCGATGCCCCTTGCTGGAAGCTGAACTTCGCAATTCGTAGTGCTTCATCGGCCTGTTTCAAGAGTCCCTTTTCATAGACTTCGATCAAGTCCGCGGTGGTTTTCGCATCCTGGAAATGTTGGCTGATGTTTCGGATGAGTTCATTGCGCGCGCGGAGAAATTCCGCCTCACCTTTGCGTTTGCTCCCCAGGGCTGAAATAATTTCGCCCTGCCGACGGTCCCACACTGGAGTGGGAAACGACACCCCGCCGGTGAAGGCTTCCCGACCAATTTCCCGCCAGTAGCTGCCGCCGATCGTGATGTTGGGCACGCGGGCCTGACGTTCGAATTCGAGGCTATGATCGGCCTGTTCGACCGACTTGCGCAGGCGCACGATGGTCGGATGCTGGCTGAGCGCGCGTTCGGTCAGAATGTCGATACCGAATCCAGGGCCCACACGGTGGAGTTGCCCATCGATCGCATAGGTGGGGCCCAGTGAACCGGCGGTCAGGGTATCGAGCATCACCCGATTGATGCGCACGGTATTGGCCGCTCTGGTCAACGACTGATTGGCCTTCAGCACTTCCACTCCGGAACGAATCGCCTCGAACTGGGGACTCTCTCCCAGGCGTACCCTGGTCCGCACTGCCTTATCGACGTCTTCGACAGTGGCGAGATTCTGCTGTGCGAGCACCAGCGCCCGCTGGGCCAGAAGGAGATCGTAAAAGGCGACCTTGACGTCGGCGATCAAATTTAACTGGGTTTCCGCCAGGCCGGCCGACGCGCTGGCCACGCCCGCTTCTGTCGCCCGTTGGCGGGCTGCGCGCTTCGAAGGCCACTCGATCGGTTGGCCGACAGTCAGGTTGAATTCGGTGAGGGACTCCCGCACCGCCGGATCGAAGAGACCCAAGTCTCTCATTCTGCCGCGGCCACTGTTGGCGTTCACCGACGGGTTGAGATAGGTATAAGCGGCGACCTGTTGTCCGCGATTTTGCTCGATGGTCCCCTCGGCGCTGGCGACGGTGGGGTTACGCGCGAGAGCCAGATCCAGCACGCTCTGAAGCGAATAGACCGGTTCGGGCCCGGCTTGACTGGCGGCATTCGACGAGGGACTTGCGCACCAGCCGGTACTTGGGGGCAACCAGGCGAGGCTCAGTAGCGTGAGCAGCACCGTCGCGATGTGTTTCGGTCGGGGTTCGCGCCTGCGAGGGGGGCGACCCCCTACGGTCCGGTGCCCAGCGGCGCATGTCGGGTGCGTGAGTGGCATGTGATTCGGTGTGGGACCGGCGGGGATGCACTGATGCAGGCTGAGTGCCGATCCGTTTCTGTTCATGAGTGTCATGGTTCGTTCGTCCTTCCTCCGCAGATCGTCAGCCGTCCTGTGACGGCGGGATCTCACCATGTTGCGCGTGGTGTCCGATCAAAATACCGTATCACCTTCGCCGGGTGAAGTCGATCAGACGCAGAGGAGAGCGCTGTCGAGCCCAGGGTGGACGCCAGGTCAGTAGTTCCGGCGAACACACAGTCTGTGTGGTGCAGGAGGGGACTCCCGGTGACTCTCCAATGGAAGAGTCCAGCACTGTGTGGGCTATGGAGCTGACCTGGCGAATGTTTCACCTGGACTTCTGCGTGCACGGTGGGTGATGTGTTAGCTGTAGGAATGTGCCCAGCGGACGAGGAGCTCGAGAATCCGTCGTGACCAGTCGTGTGCGTTTCGGCCTCGACATCGGAGCCAGGGGACGGATGCGGCTGCCGTTCTGCCCGGCGATCCGAGCACGTCGCATGGACGGTAGTGCTGGAGAGAGACGCGGACGACAGGCGGCCGGAGCCTTCCACGGTTCGGATCGGTGGATCGCATTCGAATGAAGAGCCGTCCTGCCACTGGACCGTGCATCATGAATCGTACTGATGGCCTTGTGTGAGGCGACCGTAGAGTTGTGTGCATTGTGGACAGTACCCATCGGCAAAACTGAGATCGTGCGTCGCGAGATTATGTGTTCGAATGAAAGTCGGTAAATCCGACCATCCGGCTGACTCCTCACCTCCCGCTCCCTGATCGTAGACGCGCCAACAAAACTGACATTGAGTGGCTGTGGGTTCCATGGGCAGGAACTCCTTCTGTGACTCGGGGTGGCAGCGCTTGCACAGGTACCGCGTATGCTGTTGTCAGCACCCTACAGAACGCGGAGGCGACTGGCAACTAGGTGATGTCCTAGGTCGGATGCAAAAGTGTGCGAGAGGATGTGTCCGAGGGGCTAATTTGAAACACTCTGCGGCAAGAGGCCTGCGGATCTCCGTCCGCGGGTCAGGCGGACGTGAGTCCGTGCGCGAGTGCATACTTGGTCAGCTCGGCGGTGGTGCGCAGGTTGAGATGAAAAATGATCTGGGCCTTGTGAAACTCCACCGTCTTGGGTGAGATATTCAGGAGCGCCGCAATCTCTTTGATGGTCCGTCCTTCGGCGATGAGCTGCAGCACCTCGCGCTGCCGCGGTGTCAGTTCTTGCCGATGTGAAAAGAGGCCGCCCTCTTCGGAGGAGAGACCGGTGACGATCTCTCGCGTTAGCAGCGACGTGACGAAATACTGCCCTTTTAATACCGCCTCAATGGCTTGGTCCAATTCTCTTGCCGCCGAGCGCTTGAGCAGGTACGCCGAGGCGCCGGCCTTGAAGGCTTCGCTCACATACGCGGGGTCCGCGTGCATGGTGACGAAGATCAATTTCGCGTCGGGAACCAGCTTCTTGAGTTGGCGCCCCGCATCGACACCGTTTAAGAGGGGCATGGAGATGTCCAGGAGAATCAAGTCGGGGCGTAATCGCACGGCGGCTTCCAGCAGGGCACGGCCGTCTTCCACCGCGCCCACGACCTCGCATCGTTGTTCGACGATGCGTCGGAATCCTTCCAGGACCAGAGTATGGTCATCGGCCAGCAATACTCGAGGGGGCGGTGTCGTGCTCATACGGAAACCTCCGCGTGGGGAACGTGAATGGACAGGCGCGTGCCTTTCCTGGGTATCGAATCGATGGTCACGGTACCGTGAACCAGGCGTACCCGCTCCGCCATGCTCACCAGGCCGAGCCCGCGTGGATTGTCCACCACGCTCTGGGTATCAAACCCGATGCCGTTATCCTGCACGGTCAGGGTGAGAGCTTCCGCTGTCGAGGCCAGGGTCACCGTGGCTCGTGAGGCCTGGGCATGCTTGATCACATTGGCGAGGCATTCCTGTGCGATGCGATACAAGCATGTGGAGACGGTTTGAGGAATTGTGTGGGGAAGGGTGCCGACTTCCAATAAAATCTCAATCGTGGAGCGCGCGGCGCAATCATCAACCAGGCGTTGCAAGGCCACGGGGAGCCCCAGATCGTCCAGGATCGATGGGTGAAACTGATAGGCCAAGTGGCGGACGTCATCGGACAGTTCCGTCAAACGGTCCTGGATCGAGCGCAGCTCTTTGCTGCAGGCACCGGCTGAGGGGGGAAGGCTGGCTTCCAGGGATTCGGCCTGGACCACCAGCATCGCGAGCCGTTGATTGATGTCGTCGTGGAGATCTCTGGAAATGCGTCGGCGCTCTTCTTCCTGCACCGTCAGCAGCCGCGCGGTCAGGTCACGGAGCTCCTGTCGGCTGGTCGCCAGTGCCTGCTCGCTGGTACGGAGAAAGCCTTCCGTTTCGACATGCCCGGAAATTTCCTGCAAGAGGGTCTGGTTGACGTCGGCCAGCTCCTTTGTGCGGGCGTCGACGCGCGCCTCCAACTCGTCCTTGGCCCGGCGCAATTCAGCGACCGCCTGTTGCCGCTGCCATAGCAGGATCGCGGCAATCCAGAGTATGACCAGACTGAAGATCCGGTTGCTCACGCCGACCCGAAGGGGAATGTCGTGGTCCTGCGGACCGAGTACCGCCCCTGCGATGATGAGGGGGGTGGAAGAGATGGCGGTGAAAAAGGGTAGTCGGGAATTCGAGGAGGCCGCAGCCAACAGCACGACTCCCGCATACAGCACGCCGATGGCGATGCCAAGGGGCATGAACAGATCGATGACGAATAACAGGCTGCTCAGGCCGACGACGAGCGTCCGAATGTTGCGATCGTGAGTCTTCTGCGTCATGGGTGCATCCATCCCGCTAGTATGCGTGTCTTCGAGGATCGGTTCAACTCCGGTGTGGTGCATGCGTTGTCTGGGAGGCTAGCCCGCATTATTCATGACGGTTCGTCGCGAGATTGCGGAGTCGCAAAGCGAGACGGGCGCACGGAGCCGTGAGGGAGGAAGGCATCCTTGAACGGGATGTCGACCGACCGAGCGGTGAGGCCGCCCGCCGACGGGCTAGTCGCAGCTGCGAATCCGCGATTGTAGCAGAAGCGCGCATGAATATTGCGGGCTAGTCCTGCTCCAGTTGTTTCTTGAGTCGGCGATCCAGGGCGAAACGGGTCAGACCCAAATACTTGGCGGCCAATGTCTTGTTGTGATCGGAGAGACGCACGACCTCCTCGATCAGCGCCGACTCGATGTCCGCCAACGTCTGCTGTCCCAAGACCATTTCGATCCGCAATGTGGGATGTTCCCCTTGGGCCATGGCGACGGTGATTTGCGCGGCCTGATCGCGAAGTTCTCGCGGGAGACAGCCGGCGGTCAGCGTTTTCTCGTGGCACAGAATCATGGCGCGCTCGATGATATTCTGCAACTCGCGGATGTTCCCGGGGTAGCTGTATCGTTGCAGCAGCTCCTGCGCCTCCGGTTCAATGTCGAGGACGTCTTTTCCGAATTCCTTGCCGAATCGTAACATCGCCTGCATGCAGAGGGGGAGGATGTCCTCCGTTCGTACGCGCAGCGGCGGGAGTTCGAATGTCACCACGTTCAGCCGGAAAAAGAGATCCTCGCGGAACGTGCCGCGCACGGTGTCTTTTTTGAGATCGCGATTCGTGGCGGTCATCAAACGGAAATCAACCGACAGGTCTTCGGTGCCGCCCAGTCGCCGGAAGGTGCGCTCCTGGAGCACGCGCAGGAGCTTCGCCTGCATGGCCGGATCCAAATCGCCGATCTCGTCCAGAAAGAGGGTGCCGCCCTCCGCCTTTTCAAGCAACCCGCGTTTGCGCTGGTGGGCGCCGGTGAAGGCTCCCCGCTCGTAGCCGAACAGCTCACTCTCGAACAACTCTTTGGGAATAGCTGTGCAATTGACGGCGACAAACGGGCCGGTTGCCCGTGGTCCGTTACAGTGGATGACTCGTGCGAGAAACTCTTTGCCGGTCCCGGTTTCGCCCTGGAGGAGGACGGTCGCCTTGGCATTCTGGGCCACGTCCCGCACCTGACCGAGGAGCAGTTGCATGGCCGGGCTGCGCACCTCAATGTTCGAGAGCGCATAGGCGCTGTTCTGATCTTCCAGCGCGAATTCAACACGGTGACGCAGGGCGAGAAATTCGAGGGCCCGATCGACGACGGGGTCGACGCCGGACAGGTCGACGGACTTGATCAGAAAATCATAGGCGCCCAACCGCATCGCTTCGACCGCGTTTTCTACCGTTCCGTACGCCGTCAGCATGATGACGAGGGTCTGTGGCGCGAGCGGACGGATTTGCCGGAGTGCTTCGATGCCGCCCATGCCGGGCATCTTCAGGTCCAGCAGGATCAGGTCGGGCGGATGCTGCGTCACCGCCCGGACTAATTCCTCCCCGGACTCAAGTCCGGTCACCGTGTGATTGCGTCGAGACAGACGTTTGACGATGGCGGAGCGAATGGCCGGTTCATCATCCGTTACGTAGATCGTGGCCTGCATGAGTTTCTTCTTCCTGCATTCGTTGCGGTTGTTGTCGTAAGGGTGCCCAGATGCGTACCGTGGTGCCGCATCCCGGCTTGCTGTCCAGGGCAATGTCTCCGCCGTGGGCATCGAGAATATTGCGGCAGATGGCCAACCCCAATCCTGTTCCGCGCGGCTTGCCGCTCGTGAAGAACGGCTCGAACACATGTTGCAAGTGGGAGGGGCTGATACCCTGTCCGTCGTCCGTGACCGCCACTTCAAGTCCTGGTTCGAGGCCGCGAGCGAGCGGGGTCATGGTCACGGTAATCGACCCTCCGGCCGGCGTGGCCTCGACGGCATTTTGCATCACGTTGAGCAGCACCTGTTTGAATTGATCACGGTCGGCTTGGATCATATAGGGTGGAGACGGGGCCGAGAGCGTGATCGTTGCCTGTTTCCTCGCAAGGGGCTCATCTAACACCTTTGTGACCTCGTGCACCAACTGTGCCATGTCGAAGGCGAATGCCACAACCTCACGGGGACGCGCGTAGTCGATGATCTGATTGACGATCCGGTCGAGGCGTTTGGTCTCTTGCAGGATGACCTCGAGGTCCGGGCGTCGGGCGTCATCGGCGGCGGTGTCGTCGAGCAGGAGGGAGGTGGTCGAGCCGATTCCCACGAGGGGGTTTCTGATCTCATGTGCGATGCCGGCGGCGACCTGTCCCAAGGTGGCCAGTCGTTCGGCCCGACGCAATCGCGTTTGCATGAAATCGAGGGCCGTGATGTCCACGTTGAATCCCTGGTACATGACGACCTCTCCGGACTGGTCTCGAATCGGGATGCGCCGGCTCAAGACCTTGCGGACCGTACCGTCGGCGTGCAGAAAGCGGAATACCATTTCGCAGGGTTGCCCTTCCGCGACTGCCTGGGCGAATTCCTCGATCACCCGGTCACGGTCTTCCGGGTGGATGGCGCGGCGAACCGCCTCAGGATCTTTCTCCTCGCCTGGATCGAGACCCGCGAGCAGGCTGTTGTAGCGGTTGCTGAAGACGAGGGTCATGCCGCGTGTAGTGAAAATGCCGAAGGGGGCATGGTCGACGATGCTGCGGTATTTGGCTTCGGATCCAGCCAGATCTTGGTTGAGCTGGCGGAGGTTCGCTTCCGATTGTTGCACCATGGCGATGTGAGATTCGATGGCCGCGCTCATCGCACGCATCACACGCGACAAATGGCCGATTTCATCCGTTCTGGTCATGACGGGAACTTGCGGGATCGGGTTGCTGTCGGATGTGACGACGGCGGAGGCCAAGCGCGCCAGCGGCGTGGTGATGGAGTGGGCAATCAGGTGTAAGGCCGCCACCATGCAGATCAGGGCGAAGAGTCCGCCGCCGAGGATGGTCATCAGCATGGCGTCTCGATCTTGGGCGATTTTCGCCAGCTTGGTATTCAAGGCCGTTTGCGTCAGGTGTTCGAACCGGCCCATGTCTTGCCGGATTTTCAACATCAGCGTGCGCCCTTTCCCTTCCTCGATATACTCTCGCGCCTCCTCGGTATGCTCGGCCTTCACGGCGTCGATCAGCGCCTCCTTTTCATGGATGAACTGTTTGACGAGTTGCTGCACGGAGGTGATGAGCGCGCGTTGATCATCTTGCTGGGAAACCTGCGCCTCCAGTGTGCGGCCGATGTTCAGTACATGGTCCTGGGCCGTGCGATAGGGAAACAGATAATGTTCTTGGCTGGTGAGCACAAAACCGCGGAATCCTGTTTCAAGGTCGACCACGAGCCGAAGGTATTCCGATGCCAGACGTTGCGAGTAGTAGATGTCGTTCAGCTGGCCTTCATCGTCGGAGAAGGTCGTCACGCTGCGATAGGTCAAGATACTGAGGAGCAGCACCGTCAGCGCAGGGATGACCGACGCAAGGAAGAGCTTGCGGGCAATGGGGAGGTTGCTTAACAGGTCACTCAAGGCGGATCTCAATCTCCGAGGGTATCGTAGTCCGTGCCGCCATGTCTGTGCAATATCGCCGCCTCGCAAAGGCCTGCTCTCGGTCCCCTGTGCGCGTTGTTCACCCATGCCGCTTCACGCCCTCTTCTCTTGCCAAGGCCATTGAGCTTCCTGTGATGCAGGGAGCAAAACCAGGAATGAGCGATTTCGCACTGAGCGCCTGTGCGATCTCGCCCGACTACGAGCAGGTTCATATGCAGCCTCGCGGGGGCGAAACACGCCATGCCAGAGAAGCGGACGGTCTGTCCTGCTTGTGCATCGGCGCATCACCTCGTGGGGGAGCGCGAGGAGGCATGCGCCTTGCTCTAGCTGGGACAGAGGTCTTGACGGACAGGGACGAGCAGGTGATTCGAGTATCGATGAGCCGAACAAGGAGGCGACGATGGACTACGTGAAGCCATATGGCGTGGTGGAAAGCATGTTGGCTGGGGGCGCATTGAAGCTGAGCTTGCCGCCTCGCCAATTGGTGCTACGTGGGATGTTGGCTGGTGCCTATCTGGGGATCGGCACCAGCATGGCCGTGACGGTGGCTGTCGAGACGGGTTACTGGATCATCGGCAGTCTGCTCTTCCCATTCGGCCTGGCGTTGGCGATTTTGCTGGGAGCGGAGATCATTACCGGCAGCTTCGCGCTTCTTCCCGTGGCGGTGGCCGACGGTCAGAAGAACGCCGGCCTTCCTCATGTGCTGGCAAACATGGGTTGGGTCTTCCTGGGCAATCTCCTGGGCAGCGTCTTGTACGCGGGGTTGTTCGCGATTGCCCTGACCACCGCCGGAGATGCCCATATCAATGCGATTGGTACCAAGCTCATTGCGGTTGCCGAAGCGAAGACCAACTATTATGTGTCGCACGGCTCCTCCGGCCTTCTCGCGGCCTTTACCAAAGGGATGCTTTGTAACTGGATGGTCAGTCTCGCCGTTGTCGCTGCCTACATGTCGACGTCCTTTTCCGGGAAAATTCTCGCCATCTGGGGGCCGACGCTGTTGTTCTTTTCACAAGGATTCGAGCATGCAGTCGTGAACATGTTTCTGATTCCGGTCGGCATGATGCTGGGAGGCAATATCAGCATCTCCACCTGGTGGTTGTGGAATCAGATTCCAGTGACGCTGGGGAATTTGGTCGGCGGCATGCTGTTTACCGGATTAGCGATTTATACGGCCCATCGTGGTACCGCACCGGCTACGGCGCAACCGGTCCCGACGGCGGTTCCGGTCCAGCCAGCGAACCAGCGGCGTGACCAGCCGGGCTATTCACCCTCGTATTAGGCAAGAACGGCAGGACACTCATTTATGGCAGCGGTGTATCTCAGGCGATTACATGGATGGCGCTTCGTGCTCTTCAATGCCGTGCTCGGCTTGGCGCACATCGTCGTGCTCTTCAACGCCGGCTCCTATATCGCGCTCCTGCCGCATGTGTCCGGGGATCTCGGCGGGGTGTTGCCAAGCTTTCTCACCTGGGCCCAAACCGACTTCATGGTCGGTCTTGCCCTGGGATTCCCCCTGGCACGGTATCTTTCGGGGCGGCTCGGTGAGTATCGCCTGATGATCGCCGCTTTCATGGTGTACAGCCTGGCGTCGTACCTGTGTGGCGACAGTCGGACACTCGCGCAATTCGTCCCTGCCCGCATCGTACAGGGGATCGCCGGCGGCATCACGATCCCGCTGGCACAATCGATGTTGCTCAATGAATATCCCAAACGCCTCAAGGCGCTCGCGCTGACGGTTTGGGGCCTGTTCAGCATTACGCCCTTCACCATCGGCATGCCGGTCGGCGGCTACATCGCCTATATGCTGGGCTGGCGGTCCCTGTTCTATCTGGATTTCGTGCTGACGCTGATTATCGTCGGGACACTGAGCGCGCTCTTGTATGGCCGGGGATTTCGGCGCAGATATGCGCGTTTCGATCTGGTGGGATTCCTCCTGCTAGCGGTGTTGCTGCTCGGGTTGCAGACGCTGCTCAACATGGGCAATGACTTCGACTGGTTGGACTCGCCGTTCCTCCAGGCCGTCGCTCTTGTGCTGGTCATTGCATTTCCGGTCTTCATCATCTGGGAGCTCGGGGAACGCCATCCGACGCTGGACCTTCATCTCTTCAAGCACCGGAATTTCGTCATCGGACTCATCGGGTTGACGCTCGGGTTTTTCTCGATCCAGGGGCTCCTGTCGCTCCTGATCGTCCAGATCCAATTGCTGTTGGGCTATTCCTCGAAGCTGGCGGGCCTGGCGCTGCTCCCGTTGGTGTTATTGGGGGCGCCCACGATCGCCGTGATGCACTACCTGTGCAAGTACCTCGATGCGCGCTGGTTGGTCTGCTTGAACTGTCTCGGTTTCGCCTGGACCTTCTATTGGATCGGCCTGTTCGACGATCCGCATTCATACGAGGAACTGTTCTGGCCCATGGTGGTCGAGGGGATCTTTTTGGGGTCCTTCTTCACCCCGGTCACGGTGCTGACCCTGCATGGCCTGTCCGGCCCGCTGATGACGCGTGCGGCGGAGGTAGCCAATCTGTTACGTGTCGCCGCCGGTGCGTTTGGTATCACGTTTCAGGGCATCGTGTTTTTTCGGCGGGCGCATTTTCATCAGCTGCACCTGGCCGACCATTTCGGCGGGCGGCAGTCGGTCTCCTTCGATCCGCTTGGGCAACTGACCGCCAAGTTGAGTTCATCGGGGCTCACGCCCGGCGAGGTACAGGCGAAGTTGGGGCTGCTCATCAAGCAGGAGGCGGCGATTCTCAGTATGAATGATGCGTTCCTCGTCGCCAGTTTTCTGTTCATTGGGCTTGGAGTGTTGGTGTGGTTCGCCCATCCGACGCATCTGCCGGTGCCGATGTCGCCGGCCGAGGAACTCCGGCGTATGCGTGCGGAAGAATTGCTCGAGGAGGTACCATGACAGCCTGTCGCACGGCGGCGGATCATCTGCGACTTGCGCTTGGACTCGGCTGTGGGCTGTTCTTCGGCAGCTGCGCCTGGATTCCGCAAGGCGACGCGCCGGCCGAATATCTTGAGCCGCCCGAAATCCACGAGACATTGTCCGAAGTGACGAGCCGTCTGCAGCAATGGCCGGAGGATCGCTGGTGGGAACAGTTCGGTAGCCCGGAGTTGAACGAGTTGATCACCGGGGCCCTCAAGGACAATCCCGGACTCAAACAAGCCTCGGCTCGTCTGCGCCAAGCGCAATCGCTCGTCAAGGTAGAAGGGGCCAGGCTCCTGCCGTTTCTGGAAGCGGACGCCTCCCTCACGTACGAACGCATTTCCCAGCATGGGGTGTTCGCCGCACTCAATCAGGAAGTGGCGGGCATCAAGATCATGTACGGCATCATCAATCCGCTGAGCTTCCGGTATGAGTTCGACTTCTGGGGCAAGAACCGGGCGATGCTTGAGGCGGCACTCGGCCATGCAGCCGCGGAAGAGGCGGAACGGGCGGAGGTTCGCCTTCGGCTGACCACCGGTATTGCCCGCGCCTATTTTCGAGGGCAGGCGCTTCAACAGCAGCTCAATGTGGTGAAGGCGATGGTCGGGATCCGTCGGGATCTGAAAAAGCTGGCGGAGACCCGTTTCCAACTGGGGCTGGACAACGACCAGCCAGTCAAAATCGCCGTGGCGGACTATGAAGCCGCCTTCAAACGCCAGGCGGCCATTCGCGATCAACTTGACGTACAACGCCACCTCCTTGCGCGACTGGCTGGCAAAGGGCCGGATGAGGCGGCGCATCTCTTTGCGAAACCTCAGGTCACGGTCCCACGCCAGATTCCGGCGCCGGATCATCTGTCCATGGGGTTGCTGGTGCATCGGCCGGATCTGGCTGCAGCCCTCTATCGGGCGCACGCCGCGTCGAGACTCGTGAAGGTCGCCAAGACGCAGTTTTACCCGACGATCGATCTGACCGGGTTTGTGGGGTTCAACGCGCTGACGCTGGCGAAGGGGACGGACAAACTGGCCAATTTTCTGTTCAGCGGCCAGAGTTTCGCCTACGGACTGGCCCCGGGGTTGCGCATGCCCTGGTTCGAAGGTGGCCGGCTCCGCGGGGAATTGGGTGCACAACGTGCGGAATACGACGCTGCTGTGGAACTGTACAACGACACCTTGCTGGACGCGATGCGAGAGGTCGCGGACAGCCTCAGTGCCTGGCAGACGACCGGCGAGATGATGGCCTCTCACAAGCGCCTGTTGGCGTCGCTCGGGGAGGACTGGCGGCTGGCGAAGGTGCGGTTGGTCAACGGTCTCGACGACGACCGGGAAGTGTTGCTGCATCGGCATCCGGTGCTGGAGCAGGAATATGCCTTGAGAGCGCTGGAGAGCGACCAACTAGTGGCCGCGGTCGATCTCATCGAATCGTTGGGCGGCGGGTATAACAACCCGGATATTGAAAAACGACCGACACAGAAACCGAGCTGATCCTATGACCACATCAGAGACGACACCGTCCTCACAACCCTCCGCACCCGTGCCGGGTCCGGGAGCCGCCCGCATTCACCCGAAGGCGATCCGCGCGCAGCGGAATCGTCGATTGCTGGCCGTCGCCTTCCTGGCCTTGATCTGCGCCATCGCCTATCTCGCCTATTGGTGGAGTTATGACCGCTTTTGGGTCCGGACCGACAATGCCTACGTCACGGGCAATCTGGTGCCGGTGGCGGCGCAAGCGTCCGGCATCGTCACCCAGGTGCTGGCGGAGGAAACGCAATTTGTCAACCGGGGTGATCTGATGATCCGCTTGGACGAACACAACGCTTATGCAGCGCTGGGGCGTGCGCGCGGACGGTTGGGCGAGGAAGTTCGGCGCATTGCCGCTCTGTTCATGACCAGAAAACAAGTGGCGGAGAAGTTAGCCTCGCGTCGGGCGCGGTTGACTCTGGCGCAGCATGATATGGATCGCTATCAGGCGGCCTCGCCGAGCGGCGCCATCTCCAAGCAGATCGTCCAGAATACAGCCGACAAGATTCTGGCCCTGGAGGCGGAGGTCCGGGAGACGCAGGCCGAACTCAACACGCTGGATGCGCAGGTCGGGGGCACGACCGTGATGGCGCATCCTGCCGTCGATCTGGCCAAGCACCAGCTCATCGAGGCCTACTTGGAGTATACGCGCCAGCAGATCAGGGCGCCGATTTCGGGCTACGTCGCCAAGCGAAAAGCGCAAGTCGGCGATCGTGTGCAGCCCGGGGCGCCGCTGATGACCATCGTGCCGCTGGATCACCTGTGGGTAGAAGCCAATCTGCGCGAAACCGAGCTGCAGCATGTGCGGCCGGGGCAGTCGGCGTTGGTCAGTGTGAGTCTGTACGGATCGAAGCACACGTTCCACGGCACCGTCGAGGGGTTGGTGCCCGGAAGCGGGAGTGCCTTTGCTCTGCTGCCCCCGGACAACTCGACCGGAAACTTCATTCATATCGTCGAGCGGGTGCCGGTGCGTATCGCACTGCCGGCGGAGGAAATCCGTGAGCATCCGATCAGACCGGGCCTGTCGACCGTGACGAGCATCAATGTGACCGAGTCCGGGCAGTCTGTCTGGACGTCGCTGGCCACGCCCTCCACTGCGGAATACGAAACCGATGTCTATGCGGACGAGCTTCCGACTGCGGAATCCATGGCGAAGGAAGTGATGGCCAGCAATCTGGTGGTGGCGGATACGGACGCGGCTGGGGATGCGTCTTTTGAGGAACTGGAACTAAAGAGGCTCATCCCGACACAAGGCGCGAGTGCCCTGTCGTTGCGGGAGCGGAGCTCGCTGGAGCGCGAGCCTCTTCGCCGCCGCGAGGAACACCTGCCGAACCCTTTTGTCCCGAGACGAAGCCCGGACATGGGAGTCTCCACGTTTCCGCTCACGCCCTCGGTCGGCCCGGGCTCGAGCTCATTGGGGCCTGAAGCGGGGCGTGGGGCCTCGCGGATGAGATCCGGGTCGGAAATGGATGAGGGGAGGCATGTGTTCGGCACGGGGCGTCACTAGTTGTTCATGGGGCATGACCGCTGGCACGGGGCTCGCGGCGTTGCCCGCCGATCTCGCGAGGCGACATTAAAGTTTGATGAAGATTTGACGAACCGATGTGAATACGTAATCGTCCCAGCCTATAATGCCGGCAGCGCACCAGCCACACCGACATATGAGGCCTGCCCGCTGATCCGTCCTGTGCTTCGCCTCTCCTGACGATGTGTCACCCCAGGGCGCACCATTATCACGCCGTCCGGCTACAGCGGAGGATCTGGAAGGAGGCCACACGTCGTGCAGAACCTCGCAATCACGTACCGCACACTCCTCTCCGTCACCAATGTGTTGAATTCCCAACGCAGCCGGCAAAGCCTGTTTCGGGCCATCACGGAGCAACTGGCAAACGTGATTCGGTGGGAACGTGCCGGCGTGACGGTCTACGACCTGGAGTCGGACGCCTTTCGATTCTATGCCGTGGAAACCAATTTGCCGAAAGTGGTGCTGCGCAGCGACGCCATGATTCCTCATGCGCATAGTGCGGTCGGGTGGGTGTATGACCATCAGCGCGTGCATGTGCGGCCGCATCTCCAGGAAGAACGCCTGTTCATCGAGGACGAGAGTTATTTGCAGGAAGGCCTCGGCCGGATGATCAATATTCCCATGATGGTGCAGGATGCGTGTCTCGGGACCCTCAACATCGGGAGTGTCGAAGCGGGCCCGCCGGATCCCGATGATGTGGACTTTCTCAAGCAGGTGGCGACCCAAATCGGTTTTGCGATCGCCCATGTGAACGCCTACGAAGAGATTAATTGTCTTCGGGAGCAACTCGCCCGCGAAAACCTGTATCTGACGGATGAGCTCAAGGCGACCCAGGATTTTGGCATCGTCGTGGGGAGAAGCCGGGCATTCGAGGACGTCCTGAGGCTCGCGCGGCAGGCGGCCCCGACGACGGCGACGGTGATGATTACCGGCGAAACCGGGACCGGGAAGGAGGTGCTCGCCCGGGCCATCCACGAGAAAAGCCTCCGGCGCGAGCGGGCATTTGTCCGCCTGAACTGCGCGGCGCTGCCGTCGGGATTGATTGAGAGCGAGCTGTTCGGTCATGAACGCGGCGCTTTCACCGGGGCCGATCAGCGGCGCATCGGGCGGTTCGAGCTGGCCGATGGCGGCACATTGTTTCTTGATGAGATCGGTGAATTGCCGTTGGAGGCGCAGGCGAAGTTGTTGCGGGTGTTGCAAGACGGGTTGGTCGATCGCGTCGGCGGGACGAAGCCTGTTCCGGTCGATGTGCGGGTGATCGCGGCCACCAATGCCGATTTGCCGGCGGCGATTCGGGATGGCCGATTTCGCAGCGATTTGTACTACCGGTTGAATGTGTTTCCCATCCATATGCCTCCGTTGCGGGAGCGCCCGGAAGATATTCCTATCCTCGCCCGGCATTTCCTGCGGGTGCATGCGCAGCGACTGAAACGCTCCTGCGAGGATTTCGACGCCTCCGCCATGGAGCGCCTGGTCCGGTATGCCTGGCCGGGGAATGTGCGGGAACTGGAAAACATCGTGGAGCGAGGGCTGATCCTCTGTCAGGAGCGACTGCTATCGCTCGATTCGCTCATGATGAGTTCGCCCGCCTCCCCAGAGTCGAGTGCCCGGCGAACCCTGCAGGATGAAGAACGTCACCATATTCTCCGGGCGCTCACCCTGTTGGATTGGCGTATCGAAGGTTCCGGAGGAGCCGCAGAACAACTCGGGCTTGCCCCGAGCACGCTCCGCAGTCGACTCAACAAACTCGGCATTCGTCGTCCTTCCCGCACGTAACCTCTCGTCTTCCACGTGTCCTCCTGCAGCCTCCGTTGACTGTTCCGTCCCACGATTAATCGTGGTGGGGCCGTGGCCTTCCACCGCTTCTCTTCGTGGGCGTCTGGGTGTGGCCGGATCTCATCGGGTTCAAGAATTTGGACGGCCACTGATTTCAATGAGATAGCCTGATTGTACGCTGCGCGCACCGTGGCATGCAGGGTGCACAGGGGGTGGTCGTGAATTTTTCTTCCCTCATTGCCATTCACCAGGAGCGCCCTGCGTTGCGAGAGGGATCGCGCCGCGTCTCGCTGCTCATGTGTGGGTCTCACCTGTGTCGGAACACTCACGATCCCAGAAAGGGGGGACAACGTCTCGTCCCGATCGACGGTGCGGGTATGCGCGACAGCAGGACGCGTCGCGCCGGTTCTGTGTCCTGTCTTCATTTGAGGAGGTATTCATGATGCAGGTATCTCGCAGGCAGTTTTTGAAGGTCTCCGCGGGGACCATCGCGGTGGCAGCCGTGGCCGACAAAGCCTTGGCGCTGACCGCCTTACAGCCGGTCGTGGAAGTCGACAATCCCTTGGGCGAGTACCCCGACCGGTCCTGGGAACGTGTGTATCACGACCAATATCGGTACGACTCATCCTTCACCTGGTGCTGCTCGCCGAACGACACCCATGCCTGCCGCATCCGGGCCTTCGTCCGGAACGGCGTCGTCATGCGGGTCGAGCAAAATTATGATCATCAGACATACGAGGACCTCTATGGCAACCGCGGCACGTTCGCGCATAACCCGCGCATGTGTTTGAAGGGATTCACCTTCCATCGCCGCGTGTACGGTCCCTATCGCTTGAAAGGACCGTTGATGCGGAAGGGCTGGAAGCAGTGGATGGACGACGGCTCTCCTGAGCTGACATCGGATGCCAAGCGGAAGTACAAGTTTGACAGCCGCTTCCTTGACGATATGGTCCGCGTCTCGTGGGATACGGCGTTTACGTATGTGGCAAAAGGGTTGGTGGTCATCGGTACACGGTACAGCGGCGAGGCCGGTGCCCGTCGTCTCCGCGAGCAGGGGTATGCTCCGGAAATGATCGAAATGATGAAGGGGGCGGGCGTACGGACTTTCAAACATCGCGCCGGCATGCCGATTCTCGGGATGATGGGAAAACATGCCAATACCCGCTTCAACAATTGTGTCCTGCCGTTGCTGGACAGTTGGATCCGCAAGGTGAATCCGGATCAGGCGCAAGGCGGGCGGTATTGGAACAATTATACGTGGCATGGCGACCAAGACCCGTCGCAGCCCTGGTGGAACGGCACGCAGAACTGCGATGTCGACTTGTCGGATATGCGCTTTACGAAGCTGAATACCAGTTGGGGTAAAAACTTCGTCGAAAACAAAATGCCGGAAGCGCATTGGAAATTGGAGAGTATCGAACGGGGCGCGCGCCTGGTCGTGATCACTCCGGAATACAATCCGACGGCCAGCCGTGCGGACTATTGGATTCCGGTTCGTCCCGAAACGGATGGGACGCTGTTTCTCGGCGCGTCGAAAATCATTCTTGATGAGAACTACCAGGACATCGACTTCATCAAGGGTTTTACCGACATGCCGTTGCTGGTTCGGACGGACACGCTGCAATACTTGGATCCGTACGAAGTGATGAAGGATTACCAGTTGCCGGACTTCACGAAGTCGTATTCGGGGCGGGTGCAGGGATTAACCCAAGATCAAGTCCGACGACTGGGCGGCATGATGGTCTGGGATCTCGCCAAGGGGCAGGCCGTCCCGTTGCATCGCGAGCAGGTCGGCATGCATCTGGCCCAGAGCGGGATCGACCCGGCCTTGACCGGCACCTATCGGGTGAAGTTGTTGAACGGGCGTGAAATCGACGTCATGCCGATCTATCAGATGTATCAGGTGCACCTCCAGGACTATGACCTGGATACCGTGCACCAGATCAACCGGGCCCCGAAGGATCTCATCGTCCGGTGGGCGCGGGATTGCGGAACGGTGAAGCCCGCTGCCATCCACAACGGGGAAGGGGTCTGTCACTATTTCCACATGACGTCGATGGGCCGAGCCGCCGCGCTGGTCATGATGCTCACGGGCAATATCGGAAAGTTCGGCACCGGGTGTCACACCTGGTCCGGCAACTACAAGGTCGGTATTTGGCAAGCGGCACCCTGGTCCGGCGCCGGGGCAAGCGTCTACCTGGGAGAGGATCCATGGAACTTGAACCTCAAGGATGACGTGCACGGGAAGGAGATCAAGTATCGCAAATATTATTATGGCGAAGAGCCTGGCTATTGGAATCACGGCGACAATGCCTTGATCGTCAATACGCCGAAGTACGGGCGGAAGGTGTTCACCGGCAAGACGCATATGCCCAGTCCCAGCAAGATTCGCTGGGTGGTGAACGTCAACATCCTCAACAATGCCAAGCACCACTATGACATGGTGAAGAACGTCGACCCGAACATCGAGATGCTGGTCACGCAAGACATCGAAATGACGTCGGACGTCAACCATGCCGACGTGGCATTTGCCGTCAACTCGTGGATGGAGTTCACCTATCCGGAAATGACCGCCACGGTCTCCAATCCGTGGGTGCAGATCTGGAAGGGCGGCATTCGACCCTTGTATGACACCAGAAACGATCTCGATAGTTTTTCTGGTGTGGCCGCGAAGTTGAAGGAGATCACGGGTGAGCAGCGGATGGCGGATACGTACAAGTTCGTCTATCAGAATCGTGTAGACGTCTATGTGCAGCGGATTCTTGACGCCTCCAGCACGTTCTTCGGCTACAGCGCCGATGTGATGCTGAAGTCGGAAAAGGGCTGGATGGTCATGTGCCGCACCTATCCGCGGCACCCGCTCTGGGAAGAGACCAACGAGTCGAAGCCCCATTGGACACGATCCGGACGTCTGGAGTCGTATCGAGTGGAGCCTGAGGCCATCGAATACGGCGAAAACTTCATCTCCCACCGGGAAGGCCCGGAATGTACGCCGTATCTGCCGAATGCCATCATGACGACCAATCCCTATGTGAGGCCGGATGACTACGGGATTCCGATCACCGCGCAACACCATGATGATAAGACGGTGCGGAATATCAAGCTGCCCTGGTCGGAGATCAAGCAGCATGCGAACCCGTTGTGGGAAAAGGGCTACCAGTTCTACTGCGTCACGCCCAAGACCCGGCACCGGGTGCATAGCCAATGGTCGGTGAACGACTGGGTGCAGATTTACGAGTCGAACTTCGGCGATCCGTACCGCATGGACAAACGGACACCGGGTGTCGGCGAACACCAGATCCATATCAATCCGCAGGCGGCGAAAGACCGCGGCATCAACGACGGCGACTATTGTTATGTGGACGGCAACCCGGTGGACCGGCCCTATCGCGGCTGGAAGCCCTCGGACCCGTTCTACAAGGTCGCCCGTCTGATGATTCGTGCCAAGTACAACCCGGCCTATCCGTACCACGTCACGATGGCGAAGCACGCTCCCTACGTCTCAACGGCCAAGTCCGTGAAGGGGCACGAGACGCGGCCGGACGGACGCGCCATCGCGGTGGACACCGGCTATCAGGCCAACTTCCGGTACGGTGCGCAACAATCGTTCACCAGGAGCTGGCTGATGCCGATGCATCAAACCGATTCCTTGCCGGGTAAACAGGCGAATGCGTTGAAGTTCAAATGGGGGTTCGAAATCGATCACCACGCGGTCAACACGGTGCCGAAGGAATGCTTGATCCGCATCACCAAGGCGGAAGACGGCGGCATCGGGGCTCGTGGCCCGTGGGAACCAGTCCGGACCGGCTTCACACCGGGTCAGGAAAACGAGTTCATGACCAAGTGGCTGAAGGGGGAACATATCAAGATCAAAGTCTAGCGGCGTAACACGTGAAACGCGAAATGTGAATCGTGAAGCATATCTCGTGAAGCGCGAAGAAACACTCGCTCATGCCTCTTCGCGAGATACGAACGACGCGACTGAAAGGAGCAAGTCCATGCCAGAAGTCTATAACTGGCAACTGGGACGGAAGATGCTGTATCCCTACGAGGAGCGGCATCCGAAGTGGCAGTTTGCCTTTGTGTTCAACATCAATCGCTGTTTGGCTTGTCAGACCTGTTCGATGGCCGACAAGTCGACCTGGCTCTTCTCGAAGGGGCAGGAGTACATGTGGTGGAACAACGTGGAAACCAAGCCGTACGGCGGGTATCCGCAGTTCTACGACGTGAAGATCACCCAGCTCATCGAGCAGGTGAACCCGGGCGGGCAGGTGTGGAACGTGCGGGTCGGCCGCAAGCACCATGCGCCGTACGGGGTGTTCGAAGGGATGACCATTTTCGACGCGGGCGCCAAGGTGGGCCAGGCGGCGATCGGGTACATTCCGACGGACCAGGAATGGCGGTTCGTGAACATCTACGAAGACACCGCGACGTCCATGCGGGCCTTGGTCGAGAACATCGACAAGTCCGGCTTTACGCGCGATGAACCGTGGCGGCTCTCCGGCTCGAGCTTGCCGGAACACGAGACGTATTTCTTCTATCTGCAACGGATCTGCAACCACTGCACGTATCCCGGCTGTTTGGCCGCCTGCCCGCGCAAGGCGATCTACAAGCGGCCGGAAGACGGCATTGTGTTGATCGACCAGAACCGGTGCCGCGGGTACAAGAAGTGCGTGGAGCAGTGCCCGTTCAAGAAGCCGATGTACCGGGGCACGACCCGGGTGTCGGAGAAGTGTATCGCGTGTTATCCGCGCATCGAGGGGAAAGACCCGCTGACGGGCGGCGAACCGATGGAAACGCGTTGTATGGCGGCCTGCGTGGGTAAAATCCGCATGCAGTCGTTGATGCGCATCG
>NZ_CAJNBJ010000009.1 GCF_905220995.1 Nitrospira defluvii | reverse complement strand
AAATATGAACTACACACACCTAACCCGAGAAGAACGATACCAGATATACGCCTTGAAGAAAGCGGGACACACACAAAGCGAGATCGCCACCGTCATCGACCGAAGCGTATCAACCATCAGCCGAGAGTTGGTTCGTAACCGTGGGGCGCGCGGCTATCGCCCCAAACAGGCGCATAACAAGGCAGTCGAGCGGAAAGCCATCAATGCGCGGACGATAGACGATGCAACCTGGCAATTTGCGCAAGAGAAACTCATGCTGCAATGGAGCCCAGACCAGATCAG
>NZ_CAJNBJ010000008.1 GCF_905220995.1 Nitrospira defluvii | reverse complement strand
CCCGGGTGTCGGAGAAGTGTATCGCGTGCTATCCGCGCATCGAGGGGAAAGACCCCTTGACGGGCGGCGAGCCGATGGAAACGCGCTGTATGGCGGCCTGCGTGGGCAAGATCCGCATGCAGTCGTTGATGCGCATCGGCGACGACGGCCTGTGGGCCGAAGACCGCTGGCATCCCCTGTACTACACGATTCGGGTGGAACAGGTGGCGCTCCCGCTGTATCCGCAGTGGGGCACCGAGCCCAACGGCTACTACATTCCGCCTCGGCATAGCCCGCGTGGGTATGCCCGGCAGATGTTCGGCCCGGGCGTGGATAACGCCATCGAGAAGTACCTCGTGCCCAGCCGCGAACTGTTGGCGGTCCTCCAGCTCTGGAGAGCCAGCCAGCAGATCGTCTTCCGGTACGATGTCATTCCGGGTCCGAAAGTGTTCGAAACCCAAATCCACGGGAAGCGGTTCGACATGTACAACGATACCGTGTTGGGCTTCAACAAGTCGGGCAAGGAAGTGGCGCGCATCCAGGTCGAAGAGCCGATCTACATTCGGCCGGCCGAGCGCGTGAACTGGCTGTAAGACTCACACTGACGAGAGAGGCAAGCCTCTCTCGTCAGTGAAGGTGCGCAGCACAACGAAGGCAGGAAGTTCTCTTGAACTTCCTGCCTTCGTACTTTCGCTGCCGAGCATCTTTACGATTCCCCCCTCATCTTTTTCCCCACACTCGCGGCAAGATCGACGAAATCCTCGTTCTGTCGACATATTGCTATGGACCACAGACGGAAACAGAATCCCAACAGTGTCAGCGACAGCGGAGCAGTGTGGGCCGACCTCCACGATGACCTCTATAGATAGAATCACAGGCCCGGGAATCTGAACAACCACCCGGCAAGCCTATCAGTGGCGCCTCGTCCAGAAGAACAAGGGCAATCTCCCCGAATGTTGACAGATTCCAGTATCGCCGGTATACTGACCATAGTTGAGAACAGTTATCAGTATCGGACGACTATCCACTCAACCCAGCCAGCAAGAAGAACTGATCGTCAGTGGGGAGACACCACTCATGTATATCTGCCTATGTAAGGGCTTGACGGAATCAGACGTGCGGGAAGCGGGTCGTCAGGGATACTTGACGACCCGTCAAATCATTGCGGAATTCGGGTTACGGGATACTGGCTGCTGTGGTCGATGCGCGAAGAATATCTCTGAGCTGGTCACGCTGGCAAAGAGTCAACTGGAGAGTGCTTGCCGAAAAATTGTGTCATCGTAACTGCGCTACCACATTCTTAATGGTCACGGCCCGCTCACGCCAGTTCGAGATTCGTGTCGTGCGATTCCCCGCTTGAGTGCCGCCGAAACTTCGGCAACTCTTCCTCCCAGCTCCCTGGCTCCCGCCAACTCCTGCTCGTCAATTCCAGGGCTATTGCCTTCGGTCGTCGCAGAGGCTCCGAACGCCCCTCCCCCACTGACCGCTACCATGTAATTCCCGAGCATGGCCGCGAGGATGGACAGCATCGTCAACTCTTTCCCACTCGAAATCTGGCCACCTGTAACGAATGCAGCTCCAACTTTATTCTTGAGCTTGAACTCTGGGAAAACCCCAAACTTGAATTGCCAATCATCGATGAACTGTTTGACCTCACCGGCCATGTTCGACCAATAGACCGGGGAACCGAGGACTATCGCATCCACCGAGAACAACTCATCGGACGTCACCGCACCCACCCGCTTGAGGATCACTTGCGTACCAGGAACCGCACGAGCACCCTGGGCAACCGCGTCAGCCATTTTCTCCGTATGTCCGGACAGTGAGTGGTAGGCGACCAGAACACGGACCATTTCCTGGGTATCGGCCGACTGGCAGATTGCGGGAACTGTCACAAGACTCGCCGCACACAGAAGCAGCATTCGCCACATCTGAAGCATGATCTACCCTCTTACTATTCGAAAAAGATGGAATCGAACCGGCGTGGCTAAACTCTGCATCAACTGACTGAAGGCCAGGTCACTCGACGAGAAGACAGCGGGAGAGCGGGACAACGGGTCCCGTGAAACGCATACCACACAACCCAACGCTTTACCGGCGGACGATTTCCTCATCCATGTGCTCTTCGACAGAGACTTGCGTTAGCGTCCCGCGATAGTCGCATTTATGGCAACGAATTCTAAACTCTTCAATCCACTTTTCCTGCACATATGACTGTCGACACTTGGGACACACAAACACGCCTCGCATGTACACCACACGTCGAGTTTCCTTCATGAACAGCCTCCATTCTGTCAAACAATAGGGCGAGGATGGCATAGGGGCCGGCGAAATTGCAAGCCGGCATGTGCGGATCGCTCGGCTGAAGTCAACAGCTTGACGTGTCCACAGACAGGCCGCTAGGATGCCGTCATGGGACGGCAAGCAACGATCTCTCGTGAGCACACGTGGTCAGGAAACTGGTTGAGGTGTGCAGGATGGTGCGCCTGGACCTTCGTCGTTGCTGTGGCGAGTGCAGGCTGGGCGACCGAGCCACCGACCGAAACGCTTATTACGGTCAAAACCCCGACGGGCACGCTAATCCAGGCTGAATTGGCTGATACGGCGCTCAAACGCGCGCAAGGGTTAATGTTTCGCGAACACATCGCCGATGACCGCGGGATGCTGTTCATCTTTGGCGATGCTCAGCCTTGGACGTTCTGGATGAAGAACACCAAGATCCCGCTAGATATCATCTGGATGGATGCAACAAAAACCATAATCCATATTGAGCGGAATGTTCCCATCTGCACGAGACAGGACGATGGCTGCCCTCAATACCACTCGGATGAAGGGGCACTGTATGTCCTCGAACTTGGAGCAGGACGGGCAGCGGCATTGCAATTACAGCGAGGCATGAAACTGAGCTTCAAGCAGCCTTGACCCCCCTCTGCATTCCTATCCCTCGGTTTTACGCCCACCCCAGAAAAAACTTTGAATTCGTTCGACGAGCGAGCGAGTGTGTGTGACCACGGAGAGGGCCGCCGCATCCCGAGATAGTTGCGCCTTTGCCGCTGCCGTCGCGGATTGCCGACGAGCCACCACTTCGCCGATCTGCGCAATCAGCCGCCTGTCCTCCTGAACCACTTGCAACAAGGCCTGCTTGCCGACGGCAATGACCGACAGGTCTGTCGCAGCCAAGACCGTGGCAGAACGCGGCTCGCCTGTCAGTAAGGACATCTCGCCGAAGAATTTTCCCGGCTCAAGCGTCGTCACCGTGGAGACCAATCCCCCCTGCTCCAAACGAACATCGGCCTTACCGGCGACGATGATGTACAAGACTTCTCCGGGGTCTCCCTGCCGAACCACCCGCTCCCCCGGCAGGTATCGCTCCCACCGTGATCCACCGGCCAGGACTTCGATTTGTTTCTTGTCGAGCGTCGCCAGGAAATCCACCGTCGGTAGGTACGACGTGATCCGCTCGATCGTCGCGGACTGAGAATCACGCTCTGCCTCAGCGATTCGATGCACGACCCGTTGAGGGAAGGGGATCTCAATTCCCTGTCGAGAAAAGGCATGCCAGATGTAGGTCCGCATCGTACTTTCGATCATGTCCCGCTGGGCAAAATCTCCGATGGGAAATTTGACTCGGTATTGAATGGATGACTCATTAAACGCCGCGACCAGCGCCGTGGCCTTGGGATCCGGCAACACTCCCGACACCGCGGCGGCCGTCTCAAGCAACGTCGCACAAACCTCTTCGGGCGGCGTTCGGTAGGCGGCATCGACGTAGACATTGCAGAAATGCGTCGTGGTCGGCCTGCTGTAGTTGGTCACGCCGCTTTGAATCACTAAATCGTTCGGCAGTGAGACCGCATCGTGCGCGCGCGTGAACAGCGTGACGTGTTCCATCCCGATATGTGTGACCATGCCCTCCCGATCGAGTACGGCAATCCAGTCTCCCACTTTGACGATTTTTCCCAGTTCGATCCCCGAGAAAAATCGTGTCAGCGTATCCTTCAACGCCACGCCGACCATGGCCGCCGCTACCGTCGGCAGCGCCACCAAAGCCACGAGATTGATCCCCATGACCAGCCAGAGAATCAATACCCCAGCGGCCACGACTTCCGCACCAATCAGTAGCTGGCGAACGATATCAGGGATGTACCGCTGCCCTCGTTCAATCAGCCACTCGCCGATGATGAGGACATCCAGAATCGTGAAGAGAAAAAATGAGGCGGCAAGCCAGGCTGCCACATCAAGAGCCGCCAGAACGAGATGCGGGACAGCACTCACCAGGTCGCTGTGGGCGACCAAGGCCGCAACGACGAACAGCACGGCCACACCCCCGCCATAACAGGGCAAGGGCGGCACAGACTTTCCTCGTTTGGCGAACAGGTAGGCGAACCCCATCAACACCGCAGCCACGACCAACATCGTGGCCAGGATGGAGCCGACCAAGACTCCGAAAGTCATCGGAACATCACCTGAGAAAGGAAGAACTGCACCAGGACCCCCTACGACGAGGCGCGCTCTTGCCAGGAACGCATGCGGCGAACCGTGATCACGCCGTCGACTTTCTCAATTGCCTTCAGCACCCGTGCCAGATGTGCGGTATCCAGGACTTCGACGATAAAATCCAACATGGCCTTCCGATCCTCACGGGTCGTGATTTCCGCACGACTGATATTCGCCTGACACTCGGAAATCGCCGTCGAGACATGAGCCAACACCCCGGTCTTATCCACGGCAATCACCGACACCTTGACGGAATGGGTGCTGGGCGTCGATCGGTCCCATTCCACCTCGACCAATCGGTTCTTATCGTAATCCAGTGCCTCCAGATTAGGGCAGTCAATGGTGTGGATCGTCAGTCCGCGCCCCCTGGTGATGTACCCCAGAATGCGATCCCCTGGCACGGGATTGCAGCAGCGAGAGAGCTGCATGAGCAAGTCACGCGCCCCCTTCACCTGCACGCCCTTCTCGCCGGTCCGACCGGATGTCGGCCGCTGTGGCGTCGGCGGCTCCGGCGCAACCAGCTGATGATCCGACTGGGCCGGAGGTGCGATTTTGCTCATCACTTGGGATGTCGGCACATGCCCGAACCCGACGGCGGCTGCCAGCTCTTCAGGCGTCTCATACCCGACCTGCTTCGCGACGGCCAGGAGTTGCTCGGAGCGCATCATCTGCGCGGGCGCCAGCCCGTGCCGACGGAACTCCGCCTCCAGCAGCCGTTTTCCAATCTCGATGCTGCGAGATTGCTCTTCCGCTTTGATCCAGTGCTTGATCTTCGTCTTCGCACGAGACGTGCGGACGAACTTCAACCAGTCACGGTGCGGTGTTTGATTGGCAGCCGTCAAAATCTCGACCATGTCGCCGCTTTCCATCATATGTTTCAGCGGCACGATCTTGCCGTTGACCTTCGCGCCGACGCAGTGATCCCCGATTTCCGTATGGACCGAATAGGCAAAGTCGACGGGCGTGGACCCCTTGGGCAATTCCTTGACCATGCCCTGGGGAGTAAACACATAAACGACATCGTGGAAGAGATCGAGCTTGACCGAATCCATGAACTGGCGATTGTCCGGCAGATCTTGGTTCCACTCCACAAATTGCCGTAACCAGCTGAACACCTTGCCGTCTTTTTCATCGATGCGCCCATGCTCTTTGTATTTCCAGTGCGCGGCGATCCCCTGCTCCGAGACACGATGCATCTCCTCCGTACGGATCTGAAACTCCACGTGCTCGCCTTTCGGACCAACCACCGTGGTATGTAACGACTGATACATGTTGGATTTCGGAATCGCGATGTAGTCTTTAAACCGTCCCGGCAGTGGCCGCCAAAGGGAATGGATGACCCCCAGCAGCGCATAGCAGTTCATCTTCGTATCGGTAATGATGCGCAACGCTGCGAGATCGTACACCTCCTCGAACGAGATCGACTGCTTCTCCATCTTCTGATAGATCCCGTAGAGATGCTTCGGTCGACCTGAGACTTCTCCCTGCAGCCCGGTTTCGACCATGGCCCGCTTGACCATCTCGATGACTTCCAGAATGTACTGCTGGCGATCTTCGTCCCGCTTTGCGACGCGGACGCGCAACATCTCGTACACATCCGGCTTGAGATGCTTCAGACACAGATCTTCCAGTTCATTCTTGATCCATCCGATTCCCAAGCGATTGGCCAGGGGAGCGTAAATCTCCAAGGTCTCCTGCGCGATCTGCTGCCGCTTGCCTTCGCTGAGATACTCCAGCGTCCGCATATTATGCAGTCGGTCCGCCAGCTTGATGAGCACGACGCGGATATCGTCCGCCATCGACAACACCATCTTGCGGAAATTCTCGGCCTGCTTTTCTTCGTAGTTCCTGAAGGTGATCTTGCCGATCTTGGTCACACCGTCTACCAGATGCACGACGTCTTTTCCGAACCGCTGCTCCAACTCGTGCGGCGTGGCAAGCGTGTCCTCCAGCGTGTCATGCAGAAGACCGGCCACGATGGCCGTGACATCCGTCTTCAGGTGGGTCAACAGGCCGGCCACGGCCAGGGGATGCCGGAAATACGGTTCGCCGGATCGGCGCGTCTGTCCCTCATGCGCTTTAGCTGAAAAATCATAGGCCCGGCGCACGAGGTCCAAATCCGCCTCGACGTTGTAGCTCTTCACCCGCTCGATCAACTGACCAAGCTCTGTGACCGTCTCATGCGGCATACCTAGGACACCTCACCGCTCATGCGAAGGGCCTTGATACGCAATTGCACACGATCGTAGCCGTTCCAATGATTACGTTCCGGGCTAAAGGCCAGATCCACCGGCCGACCGGTCCTAAGCCCAAGTCCCTCGAACGACCCCATGCGAAAGCCGATGCTGTCAAAGATGAAGGACCGCCCTTGCCGCACCCGCATCTTCAAATGCTTGTCTCCGACCACTCGCGCCTCGACGACATCCAGACCACGAACCGCCAACGTGGGCTCGGGATTCCCGGCACCGAAGGGATGGAGTGATTCCAATTCCTGGATCAACTCGAAATTGACATCGGTCAGATTGACCTCGGCATCAACCTGCAACGTCGGCACAAGGCGGGCGCTGGTCGCCCAACGGGCGACCACATCGGAAAATCTTCGACGAAACTCCTCCAGAAGCGACTCCTGAATCGTGAGCCCGGCGGCGCTCGGGTGCCCCCCAAAGGCTTCCAACAGATCTCGGCATTCCGACAGCCCCTGATAGAGATCAAATCCGTCGACCGTCCTAGCCGATCCCTTGCCGATGCCCTTTTCATCCACCGCAATGACGATACTCGGCCGATGAAACCGATCAACCAATCTGGCGGCGACGATGCCCACCACACCCAGGTGCCAGTCACGAGAACCCAACACAATGGCCGCAGCCGGCTCTCCCCGCGCCAAATCGGAGGCCACCGCAGTAGTGATACCTTCCTCGATGTGCTGGCGCTGCCGATTCAACTGCTCCAGCTGCTCGGCGATTTGCATGGCCTCCTGATCTGACTCCGTCGTCAGGAGTCGCACGCAGAGCATGGCATGGTCCAGGCGCCCCGCGGCATTCAGCCGCGGGCCCAGGCGAAACCCGATCGTGTCGCTCGTGCAGGCTTTGGCAACACCGGCCACCTGCTTCAGCGCACGAATACCACAGCGAGCACCGCGGGTAATTTGCGACATTCCTTCTCGCACCAGAATCCGGTTTTCATCCTGAAGAGGCACAATATCCGCCACCGTGGCCAGTGCCACTAAATCCAAACATGACTCCGGTTCCACTTCGCCTGACCCGTACCGTTGCTGATACGCCAAGACAACCTTATATGCCAACCCAGCCGAGCAGAGTCCCTTGAAGGGATAGTGCGCATCGCGGCGATGCGGATTGAGTACTGCAAGCGCGGGCGGCATCGTCGCATCGGTTTGATGGTGATCCGTCACCACCACGTCCATACCAAGCTCCCTCGCCACGGCAATTTCGTGATGCGACGTCGTCCCGCAATCGGAGGTCACCAACAACGTCACGCCTTCTTGCGCCAACCGCCGGATCGCGCCCTCATTGAGCCCATAACCTTCCCGCACTCGGTGAGGGATATATGCGCAACCATGACCCCCCAGTCCCTGATAGAAGGACAGATACAGGCTCGTCGCCGAAACACCGTCCACATCGTAGTCCCCGTAGAAACAGACTCGTTCTTCGCGACACAAGGCCTCATGGAGCCGCTCGACTGCGATCGCCATGTCGGGAATCAACCACGGATCATGCAACCCGTCCTGAGGACTGGTCATCCAGCGAGTCGCTTCTTCGGCGGTGGTCACCCCGCGAGCCAGCAAGATCGATGCGGTCACCGGCGAAATCAACAACCTTCGTGACAGATCAGTTTGCATGGCGAGATCGGACGGTCGGAATACCCAGAGTTTTTCCTGCATGGCCCCTCTGTCTATGGCTGAAACATTCGGAAGTTACTGAGAAGTAAGGGGAATGGTATCGACTCACCCCATCTTTGTCAAACGGAGCTCAGCTCAACAGCAGCGGGGGCCAGGTTGGAATTGTTCGCTACCCAACCAAGGGCAAACGTAACATGAGTGTGAGTGGCAGGGCGATTGGGAAGAACACGGGAGGGGAACTACTCCCCTCCCTTTTGCACATAATTCTTTACGAACTCTTCGGCGTTTTTCTCGAGCACATCGTCGATCTCATCAACCAATTTATCGATGTCTTCTTTGAGTTTCTTACCGGACTCGACAACTTTTGGATTCGGCTTCACCTCCTCCTTGCTGTGCGATTCCTTTCTGGATTCCGGTCTCCTCTCCTGTTTTTCCATCGGAGCACCTCCAGTGAAACAGAATCTGCGTCAACAGCTGACTCTGATCACCTTACTCTAGGGCCGTTGAACGCGTCAAGCCAAGGAGAGAGGCGATTGTAACCTTCTTGACACCCAATCTGCTATAAGCTATCCTCCCTCCACTTCAGGGAGGAACCAATGCTTAAAGCCCTCAAACCATTCGCTGGCCCTTTCGTGCTCGTCCTGTTCGAGGTTGGTGCAGGAATGAGCAATTTTTCTAACCCATTCTTTGGCGGACTATTGATAGGAATAGCGGTGTTCTGGTTTGTGATGGCACTATTTAGTAATCGAGCCTTGCTTAAGCGCATGCCATTTCTGCTTGAGTGGATGCCGTTTCTTGACCCAACGGGAGGCTTGCGCAGCGAGAAAAGCGCATTAACTGGGAAATACATACAGGGGCACTCATTCAATATTCTGGATGTCTCCCATAACGGGAAGGTTTTTAATAGACACTTTGAGGATTGCGATATTTACGGGCCAGCAGTGCTTTTTATAGAAGGAGTTGGGCACATAGTGGATGCTCAATTCGAGGGTCCAAGGGAGGGAGTCGTAATTACCGCCGATCAACAGTGGATGGTGGGTCCCGTCCATGTCAAAGATTGCACATTCAAGAATGTGCGATTTCATGGCATTGGGGTAATTGGGACAAAGGCGATGACGGATCACATGAACGCTGCGTTCAGAGCTAGCCAGGACGATTCCAGAGTTAGCCAGGGGACGGCGGACAAAGACAGGCCTTAGCTATTTTTTCTTCTTGGAAGGCTTCGATTTGCTGGTGGCAACTTTGTGGGGATCAGCCCGAATGATCGCTGTTATCGCCTCTTCAAAGCTCAGCGGCCAGAGTGAAACTGGTTTCGCTTTCGGCATACAACCTCCAAGGGCAAACGGAGTTGAACATTTTTCGCCTCATACTTCATCTGAGCACGCTTTACCGGCGACGTGCTCAGCAGTGTGCTACGACCGTCGTGAAGATGTCCGCATTCTTCCGGTTGTTATGACGGAACGAGAACTCAGCCAGATAGAGCGGCAGATACGCCTTGCTGACGTTGTGATAGGTGCCCATCACGCCACGCTTGAGCAAGCTCCAGAAGCTATCCAGGTTGGCCGTATGAACGTTCCCGCGCACATACTCACCCTGCGAGTGGTTCACGCTCTGGTGAGGAAATTCGCGCTTCAATCGGGCATAGCCCGTATGGTCATCGGTTGCGACCAGGGACACGCGAGCATCCACCGCTTTCCGCACGAAGTTGCTCAACGTCACGCGGTCCGTGTTCTCAATGATTTCACAGACCACGTTACCTTTACGAGCAATCGCGCCGATTACGCCGACCTTGCCGCCAGAGATGCCCGCGAAATGGGTTTTCTTGCTGCGATGGCGGTTCTTGTCCTTGCCACCGATGTACGTTTCATCAATCTCCACTTCGCCCATGAGCTTGGAAAAGCTGCCATCCTGCATCGCGGCTCTGATCCGATGGCACATATACCAGGCAGTTTTATAGGCTCCGCTGCCGATCTGGCGCTGAATCTGCAAGGCGCTGATGCCCTTCTTGCTCTGGGTCATGAGGTAGATCACCTGGAACCAGACGCGAAGATCGTAGTTGGTGTTCTCGAATACGGTCTTGGTGATAACGGAGAACCGATAGCCATTCCGTCCGCCGCAATCCTTGCCCTTGCACACCCAATGGAAGGGCTTGGACTTCAACTCATAGACTTTGCTGTTGCCGCAACGCGGGCACTCAACGCCATTCGGCCAGCGGCGTTCCTGCAAGAACTCTTTGCAGGCTTCTTCGGTCGAAAACCGCTGCATCAGTTGGGAGAGTGTTTGAGTCGGCCTGGTCGTCATTGGCTATCCTCCATTCAGATGAGCGGAGTATAGCGCGTTCATGAGTGGGTGTCAAGTAAGTTATAATCGCCAGGAGAGATCCGTCCTAATCGTGAATCCAGTGGTCCATTCCCCCCACTACTTGACGATGAATGCAACGATCAGTAATGCCACAATGTTGATGACCTTGATCATGGGATTGATTGCCGGACCGGCGGTGTCCTTGTAGGGATCCCCTACGGTATCGCCAGTCACGGCTGACTTGTGAGTGTCCGTCCCCTTTAAGCCCTGCTCTTCAATATACTTTTTGGCATTGTCCCAAGCACCGCCCCCACTGGTCATGGAAATCGCCACAAACAAGCCCGTCACAATGCTCCCAACCAGCATACCGCCAAGTGCCTGCGGCCCCAGCAACAGGCCCACGAGAATCGGTGCCACGACGGGGATCAGCCCAGGGATCATCATTTTCTGAATGGCAGCTTGCGTCACGATATCTACGCAGGTGCCGTATTCTGGTTTTCCCGTGCCTTCCATGATTCCCTGAATCGTCCGGAACTGCCGACGCACTTCCTCCACCACCATACCGGCAGCCTGCCCCACCGCTTTCATACAGAGTGCACCGAAGATGAAGGGCAGCATGCCGCCAAGGAAGAGTCCTACCAGCACAGCAGGATTAGACAGATCAAAACTGCTCGTCTGGGTCCCCTTAGCAACTTCACGGGCGAACTCGGCAAACAGCACCACCGCGGCAAGACCGGCCGAGCCGATGGCATACCCCTTGGTTACCGCCTTCGTCGTGTTGCCGACGGCATCCAATGGGTCGGTGATGTCACGCACTTCTTTTCCAAGGTGCGCCATTTCGGCGATACCACCGGCGTTGTCCGTAATCGGCCCAAACGCATCAATCGCCACCACAATCCCCGCCATGGACAGCATCGAGACCGCTGCCACTGCCACTCCATACAAACCGCCAGACGCTGCCCCGCCACATATCCAATAACTCCCGAGAATCGCCGCGCCGATCACCACCACCGGCGCCGCCGTCGACTGCATCCCCACCGCCAACCCGGCGATGATATTTGTGGCATGCCCCGTCTCGCTGGCCTTCGCAATATCCTTGACCGGCGCATAGTCCTTCGACGTGTAATAGTCCGTAATAAAGACCAGTGCCAGCGTCACCGCAAGTCCCGTCAAGGCTGCCAGATAATAGCTCATGCCGCTCACCCCGCCGATCCCTTCCATAATCATCGAGGTGATCGGGAAAAACGCCACTGCGGCAATGCCTCCCGCAACAAACAGTCCCTTGTATAAGGCCGGCATGATCTGCCCACCAGGGCTCACTTTCACAAACAGAATCCCGATGATCGTCGCGAAAATGGTCACGCCGCCTAATGCGAGCGGATACAGAATGGGTGCGTTCACCCCGTTAAACATCGTGAAGGCCAATACCATCGCCGCCACGGTCGTGACCGCATACGTCTCGAACAGATCGGCGGCCATGCCCGCGCAATCACCGACGTTGTCTCCCACATTGTCGGCAATGACAGCGGGATTTCGGGGATCGTCTTCAGGAATACCTGCCTCGACCTTCCCGACCAGGTCCGCACCGACATCGGCCGCCTTGGTGTAGATGCCACCCCCGACACGGGCAAACACAGAGATCAAACTTCCGCCGAATCCAAGACTCAATAACGCATGAATCGCCTTCTCCTTCCCGGCTACTTGCGAGGCAAGCGAATAAAATCCGGTGATCGCCAACAATCCCAAGCCAATCAGCAACAAGCCGGTCACCGCCCCGCCCCGAAAGGCGACGGTGAGGGCAGCATTCATCCCGTCATGCGCCGCCTGCGCCGTCCGCACATTGGCCCGCACCGCGATAATCATACCGACGTACCCGGCGAGTGCCGAGGCGCCCGCGCCGATCAAAAATCCGATTGCCGTCAACATTCCAAACTTGTCCGACACCGCGCCCGCTCCCCACAACAGGACAAACAGGACGGATGCCACCACTCCCACTGTCTTATACTGACGATTCATGTAGGCACCGGCGCCTTCCTGAATCGCTTTGGAAATTTCCTGCATTTTCGTATTGCCGGCATTCAGCTTGAACACCCACATGGCGAGATACAGCCCATAGACAATACCAGTCACCGCCGCAACCAGAGCAAAGGTCACAATCGCTGAGTCGCTCACAGTGTTCTCCTCCTGTTAACAGAATGGTGAAACTGAGAATCCAGCTGATGTGGTAGGGTACATACCTGCCGTGAACATGACCCAATCACGTACAACGGTCGATGAATGTTCCTAATGCTTCGTGGACTGAACCGATCGCGGACCGATCGCACGACGGGAAGAACCGCCGCATGCCCGACAACAGACACGGCTGCAAACGAGCGGAAAGGTGCGGCCATTCTATAGCCAGGTTGAAAACGGATCAAGGCGAAAGATGACGAAACAAGAAGCCGAGCGGCGGTTTGCGCAAGGAGAGCGACTTTGTTATAGTGCGCGCGAGTTGGGGGAGGAGCTGATGGGTTTTGCGCCGGAATATATCCTCGTCGATCAGCAGAAGTTCAGCAAAGCCAAGCTCTCGCTGGACAATCACGTGTACAAGAATTGCGAGATCGATGATTGTGATGTCTATTACAGCGGCGGACAGTATGAGCTCATCGATACGCACATCACAAATTCACGACTCATTCTCAACCATCCTGCCAAAGGCATCTACAGCGCGATTCAGATCTTCAAGACAAAGTCTCCCGGCTCCCGCATCGTCTCGGAATAGTTCATACCACACGCGGCGCAAGGGACGGGTAGACCGAATCCCTCATAGGCCTTTGATCCGCAACCTTCCCCCTTCTATTTTTCACGTTGCATGCACAGAGGTTATTTGGCAACCGGCACGTTTTCGTTGAATTTGGCGATGGGAATAGCTTGGAAGACCGGATCCTGTGCACCCTTTGATGACTCGGCTTCGATCCGTTGCAGAAAAGTGGCCGGGCCGGTCACTGGGGCATAACTGAGCACGGCCTCAACATCAAATGTCTTAGTGTCTTTCGGTGTCGGCAAGGTAAACGTCTCTACCCGCCTCTCCTCAGGCTTCAGCACCGTTTCTTCCAGCACCTTGATGGCTTCGAAGTCGAATACGGTCTTTTGCCCCTTGGCATCGGCATAGGTCCGCCCGTAGATACGTTTCTCGCTGAAGACGGTTTTCAGATTCTTGCCCTTGATATCAAGATCCAACACCACGCTGGCCCAGCCGGGGTGAGTGGTCGGGAGATTGTGCGGTACCAGGCTCTGCACGGCCACTGTTACGGTGGTTTTTTCCCCTTCTACTTTGGTTGTGACCTCTAGTTTGGCAGCCTCCTGTCTGAGCTGGCCGATTCTCCCGGGAAAGGTATGATTGGCTACCTTGCGCTTGGCTTCCCCGTTCGCCGACTCACCGACCTGCTCTGGCATGTGACAGGTCTGACATTCCTTTCCCGACTTCACAGCCTTGCTCTGGTCCCAATTGCCCAAGAGATCGTTGCTCTTGCCGAGTTCCGCGGCGGCCGGCACAACCTGGTGACAATTCAAACAGAGATCCGACTTGCGGAACAGCGGTGATTCCATCGATTGATGCGCGAGATTCTGGGCCGCATCTTTATAAGGCCCATACATCGTCTTATTGCCCAGTTCGTATTTCGGCTCCGGCGGCTGCTTCGTCCGATCGACCTGCTTGATGAGGTGGCATTGCGCACAAGCCACGCCATCAAGCGAAGGCTCGCCGGACTGCGCTTGAGTCACGAAGACCTGTGCGTGATCGGCAAACTCACGAACATGTGGCGCATGACAACGGAAACAGAGCGCCTTGTCTTTTCCTGCCGGAGAAGCGAGGTAGGCATCCAAGGCGGCTCGAAATGTCGGTGTATGGATGGACCGCGCAAGGGGCGAGGTTTCCCACTCTTCGAACACCCGCTCATGACAGCGTTTGCATTTGCTCGAACTGGGGAACGCCTTCTCAATCGTACTCTGGGCCTTGGTATCCTGAGCCAAACTTTGCTGTACGCCGTAGCTGGCGAGCGCGATAACGAACAGCGCTGCGCTGATGGCGATTCCCCGGAACAGCTCCCGTCGGTTCCTCACTGGCGACCTATCCTCCACACATCCTGCGCTCTACGCTGCCCGTCATGAGACTGAAAGGACAAGGGACCTGCTTACAATGACTTGGATCGGTACGTCAGCATCCGTGGTTGAACGTATTCCTCGAGAACCTGCTTGGCAGCCGCCCGTTCCTGGTCGTTGGCGAGGGTGGCCAGATATTTCGCCTTCAACTCCGCTTCCGGCTCGGGAATCAAGGCATAATTGAGCACCACTTCGATCGTCGCCGGCTCTGCCGCTCCGGCCGTGATGGTTTGCGAGAACGGGACACGCCGTGTATTGCCGCCCTTGATGAACGGATCGGGAACCGGCCCTCGGAGAATCTTCTCATAGGGCAAGCCGAACCGCTTGGTCTCCTCAGCCAACACATGGCCTTGCGCATCTTTCGTGGTGATCGTTAGGAAGAACTGCTTGAGGACTGGGTCACCGTCGGGGAAACTATGCGGCAGACTGCCGACCTTCACCAGCACGGTGCCTTCGACCCCCGCACCGGACTTTGTCGCATCGATGTCAATCCGCGGCATCCATTCCGCCTGAAGATTACGGTTCTTCAGCAACGTACCGGGGATGACGACACCTCGGAACCAATGCCGTCCGATCGCACGGGTCATGGCGCCACGCCTAGAGGTAGAACTCCCAGTGGAGGGCTCCATATGGCAATCCTGACAGATGGTGCCTTGTAGAATTTCCCCGGGCAAATCTCTCTGAGTCACATCCTTCACCTTGTCAAAATGACACGATGTACAAAAATTTGCGCCTCTGAACAACGGCACCTGCGTCGCCGGATGTACGAGATTTTCCTCGGGGTCGGCATAGGGCCCAAATAACATCTGGCCTGGCTGGACCTTGTAGGTCGGCGGCGGCATCGGCGTGGTTTCCACCGCGTTGATGAGGTGGCAGGAAGCACACCCGATGCCTTCAACTTGCGGTTTGCCCGACAACACCTGCGCGCTGATTTTCTCCACGTGCTGCGGAAAGACGGTGACGGCGGGCGCATGACAGGAGAGGCACCGCCGACGCTCCTCCAACGTCGGATTGGTCTGCATCCAGACTCCCAACACGGTCCGAAACACCGGAGATTCGAATGAGGTCCCGTGCAGCAGCGCCGCATCAACCCGACCGAACGACTTGAGGTCGGGGGTCTGCTCACGCATGCCCTTCCACTCCTCATAGTGACGATCATGGCACTGTTTGCACTCCTCCGAACGGATGAAAACCTTTTCAATTTCAGCCATCCAGTCAGGTTGCGCCTGACCATCGGTCTTCTGCGCGATCGCCCGCTCATGGAACGTGATCGTGAGCAAGGCGAGGATCAGCAGCATCCCGCCCAGTGCCAGTTTTTGAATCACTCGTCCAGTGTCCTTCACTGCAGGCTCATCATCGAATCGGCATCAATCCCGCTTGCATCCAACGAAATGGAAATTCACACCCCAGCCCACCGGATCCCCGGGATCCGCAGGCTCATAAGTCCCAACCGTGAAATTACATTCCTTCATCGCCACTTTCACGGCCCTCCCGAAATCTATCAGATTACGGACTTCCTTCTTATCGATTTCCTTGATCACCGAACGGACTTTGATGCCCGCATAGTCGGCACGGGAGTTCCCGATCACTTCAAAGACGGCGACACCTTCGGGACGCTGCAATTTCAATTCCTTCTGCACGTCTTCGTCAACCTCCCCAACCGCAATCCCAAACTCCTCCCCAAGCTGAATCGCCTCCTCCACCGTCATCTCCTGGCTGCCGTCAGCGACGACCGTTGCGGGCCACGCCAGAGCGCTGGCAAAAGCACCACACACACAAAGAGCCCTTCCAAAAGAAAGGGCTCCACGCAGTTTCACGGGATGGTCCTGAAACATCTTCTTCAAGAGCCTTGCCTCATATTCCCAATTCAGATCAGGTGGTCGCTGTGACACCCGTCTCATCCTAACAGGACACACTAGGTTTTGGTGACCGGGTCCAAGGCCAGTTGAAACCAAGGAGCAACGGCCTTTTGCCCGTTACGCTCCTTATTCTCCCCGTTCCACACGGCAAACGAAATCGCTTGTATGCGCCCGGGAATCAGTTTGGCTTCATTCTCCTGCTCGTCACTCGACAAGGGGCGTCGCATCACGACTCGCCACGTCCCATCTTTCCAAGTCGCCTTTCCTTGCACACGTCCCTGCTTTTCCTTGGTGGTCAGGGTACTAAATCCACCGCCGATGAGGTCCTCAACAGAGGAAGCGCGACGCGGGATCACCTCAAAGCGCCTCGGCTCACTACCGGCAGACTTCTCCTTTTCGGTCGTCCTCGCCGAACGCCGATCGATATCGCTCTGCCAATCGGCTTTCCAGTGCCAGATATTGATGTAGTGATCCAGTTGTCCCATGCAGAAAAACGCAGGCGCATCGCCGAGCGGAAGCCCCAAGGCCACGCCATCGCGGAAGGTGCCCGGTGTCAGCCGGTCGTTTTTCGTATTGTCCTGCCACTCGAGGAGAAACGCGATGTCTGTACCGTTATGCACCGCGCGCACGGTCAACGCATGGGCAGTCGGTTCCGGCCAGACCGGGCGAGTAATAATCTGACCGCTTAACGGCAACGTCATCGGGGCAATTTTCTGCCAGAGGAGGTCCTCAGGCGTGACCGGAATGTCTCCAGACAGAGCCTGCGCGCGAATGATCATGCCTTCCGAACTGACGATGGGAATACCGAAGCCGCCCAAGATCAGGGCGAGAACGAACAGAGAAGAGAGGAGCGTCACTAATCTGGTACGGGATGTATGGACCGACGTCATTCGCCTCATGTCCCGGCGCGATACCCTACCTCCCAGTCCCCCCGCGTCCATGTGTCAGGCGGGCGTACTGGCCTAATCGCCCAAGCGTTACCACAACTTGGCGCGACGAATCTTGTTTTCTCCCCGCTCACAGATATAGAGATACCCTTGGGAATCGAGCGTCAAACCCACCGGGGAGTTCACCACCGCATCGACGGCGAGCAGGCCGTCGCCATGCTTCAGGGCACCGGTCGCATCTTTCGCGACAAACCGGGCCGCCCCACATCCGCCCATATTCTTGTCATCATACCCGCTATCGCCGTTGCCGGCCACCGTGCTGATCTCACCCGTCTCGGCATCCACTCTCCGAACCCGATGATTTCCCGTATCCGAAATGTAGGCGTGGTTGTGCCGGTCAAAGACAATGGCTTCCGGCGCATGGAGCATAGACTTGGCCGCAGGCTTACCGTCTCCATCATACCCATACCGGCAGACGCCGGCGAAGGTAGAGATCAGACCAGTCTCACGATTGATCTTCCGCACACGATTGCTACCCTTATCGACCACGTAGACATGACCCGCATGGTCCACCGCGATACCGACGATGTCGTACAGCCTGGCCTCAAGGGCAGACTTGCCGTCATCCAGATACATCGATAAATCGAGTCCGTCTGAACAGACAGGCATCAACCAACCGTTATCATCACTGAAATCAATCCCAATCGCGTCACCGGATAACACCACCAAATTGCGCGCAACGAGCGGTTGTTCTCTAGCCTCATCTTCCGCAGTCCAGGTTCCGGCGATGGTTTCCACATGCCCGGTCCGTGGATCATAGCGACGAATCCGGTGCGCCTGGGTATCCGCGATATACATGACGTCATTGGTGTCGAACGCGATCGCGGCAGGCCAGGTCAAATTGACTTCTAGCGCCGGGCCGTCACCATTGAAGCCATGTTCGCCGGTCCCCACCACCGTGGTGATGACTCCGGTCTCATGATCGATCTTCCGAATACGATTGCTGCCGGAATCGCAAATATACAGGTCATTGCGAGAGTCACAGGCGACATCCAGGGGCAGGTACAATCCGGCTTCTCCGCAAGGCCCTTCGTCTCCGCTGTAACAGGTCTCCCCGATACCCGCGAAATTATGAACGGTACCTTCCGTCAAGCTGACGCGACGAACACGATCCGAGCCTGACTCGGCGAAATACAACCACTTTTCGTCCCGATCCAGAGCGACGTGATGCGGAAGCGGGATGCCGGCCTTCACGGCGCGTTTACCGTCCCCCGTACTCCTGGCCTTGCCATTACCGGCAAAGGTTTCGATATATCCGGGAGCTAACTGAACATCTGTTTCCATGACGATCTACGTCCGATCTATGCTGAGCCCGTTTCAACGAGTGATGTTATGCCCGCGCGGCAGGAGGCGCCGCGGCAACCGGCTGCTCCACCACGGGCGTCGCCATGGGCGCTGCGGACGGTGGAGCGATGGCTTGCGCCTGAACTGGCTCAGCCTGCTGAGCCTGGGCCTGAGCCTCGGCTTCGATCGCGTCCGCCTCATGGACGGATTTCTTGAATCCTTTGATCGCCTTGCCGATTCCTTCACCGAGCTGCGGCAACTTCCCTGCTCCGAAAATGATCAAGACGATGAACAGGATCAGGATCAACTCTGTAAAACCTAGACTGCCAAACATGGTGTGTCTCCTTTGCTCACATGTTCAGGATGCGGCTCCCTCTTTCGCCTTTTTCGCAAATCGCTCCTTTAAACGCTGACGAGCCTGCTCGGCCTGCTCGAACATCTTGCACTTGTCGTACACGCTGATCAAATTATAGTACGCGAGTGGTTCGTCCGGATTGTGCTCGACTGCGCTCTCCATGACCTTGATCGCTAAGTCCGTCTTTCGGTGGTTGAGGGCGATTTCCATCAGCTTGAAGCTCGCTTCTAAGTGCTTCGGATCCAGTTCAAGGACGCGCATGTAACACTGAATCGCCATATCGATCGTGTTGTAGTCGGACACCTGGGGATTGTCGAGCTCTACGTAGACCCCGGCGAGATTGTACCACGCCATCGGATCATCCGGAGTGATCTCCACAAGCCGCTCATAGTAATTCTTGGACTCCATGTACTTCCGCCTGTCCGCCTGCACCCGACCCAAGTTGAACAGGGCGAGCACATCGTACGCGTGCACATCGAGCGCGCGCTTAAACTCTGCCTCGGCCTCATCGATCATTCCCTTGGTGGCATAGATGGTTCCGAGATTGGAGTAATACATGGCAAGCGACCGATTCATTTCCGTTCGCAGCCCCTCGGCCATCTCGATCGATTTCTTCACTTCGGTGAGCGCGTCGTCGAGCCGGCCCTTGCTGAAATAGAGTTCGCCCAACCGACACCGAGCCTGGAAATCATCCGGCTCTGTGTTCAGTAATTTTTCGATTTCCGCAATTTCCTCATCAGGGCTCAATGGTTGATCGCCTGGATCCACCGCCGCGCTTCCCTGCTCCACTCCGCTAGTTTGTGTCTGTTCGTCCATAACAACGCATCCTACTCTGGGTAAGTCAAACAGTTAAATTTGCCCGCCAACGAGAGACTCCTGCGTGCCGACCAGCGGAGGTCGGCTCACCGTCGCCTGCTCAGTCACCGCGCCCTTCGGTCGATCGAGCGTCAACAACATGACCCCGAGAATCACCATCAAGGTCAAACTGGAAAACAGCAGCGCGTAGCCGGCAATAAACATCAAGGCGAGACCATAGCCTGCCACACGTCCCATGGTCACGAGTCTGATCACGGTGTACGACCAACACAACAGCCCTGCGACATAGAAGGCAAAGGGAAGGTAAAAGGTATAGCCCATGCCCATTTGAAAGATCCAGCTGATCCCTTCGCCCGCCTTCCTGATGGAATGGGCCAGGGCCGGGTTGTAGAGCCCTAAAAAGTAATCCATAAAAAGCAGGCCGAAAAATACCAATCCGGAGACTGCCCCGAACCAGATGGCACGGCGGCGTTGTTGCTTGTTCCTCGTGCGGAAGGAGACCCCGCGCCCATAGGCCCAAAATACCAGGATACTGGCCAGAACCATCAACGCTTCGCCAAGACGGTTGGCCTCATAAACCAACGGCGGTGCCGCAAGAACACCCATCCAGCCATACGTCGTGGAAAAAATTTGATAGTAGAGCCATCCCGAAATGCCGAAATAATACACGAGCCCCATGATGCGCTTCGACCACTCGGGCTGCTGTGACAAATACTCGAGCATCAGCGCCGTGAGCGCAATGATTGTCACCACATTGTACGCTATGGAGCCAAGCATGGCTGGTTGCACAATGAGGAAGGCGCCCGTCAAAATCAGCAGGAGTGCAACACTCGGCACGGTCACCAAGTTGAAGCCGGCAATCCCCTTGGCGCGAATTCTGTTGACCAGCAAGACCACCAGCGCAAGAAAGACAAAAATAGCGACCACATTGAGCAGCGCAAACCCCACCGAGGTCAACAGTTTAAATAAGCTGCCGACCCACTCATGCTGAGCGGCAATCTTGCTGATATGCATGCCTAGTCGCGAGACCAAACGGTACAGGACGAGCTCGAAGAATCCGACGAACAACACCAGCTTGATGGTGTATTCGAACAGAAGCCCCTGATCTTCAACTCGTCCGGTCGATCGCTCGACGCCGACGACGCTAACAGACATCTCGAGCCCTCCCTAGAACACCGGGCGAACGCCCTTGGTCACACAGCCACGCTACGGCCTCCGCCGCATTCAGGGCCTTGCCCATTTACTAGGAACCGGTTGGTTGCGGCACCTGCAACGCTTGGGACTTTGCCCTCGCGATATACAGTAATCCATCGGCCATGGAATAATTAAACGGCAATTCGCAGACAACTTCACTGATTTTTTCGTAGACCTGCTGGTAAAGCTGCTCGGCTTGAGCCGGGGTCATCCCCTCCTGCACTTCGTAGAAGAAGCCCAGACTCAAGTCCTCGGTTGCCGGCCGCATGATTCGCCTGATGCCGTAACTGCTTGGATCACTCATGATCGGCGCCTCTTTTTCCAAGTCGAAGAGGCAGGGCTGGCAGGAGAAGCCGTACGATTCATGCAGCTTGGTATTCTGCACGACGAAATTCATGGTCTCGAGCGCCTCTTCTTCCTTCTCCGTTGGGAACCCAACGATCACATAGCAGTGCACCGCGATACCGAGATCCACACAGTCATCGACGATGCGGCGTACCCATTCCTGCTTGATGCCCTTTTTCATGAAGTCCATGACGCGCTGGTTGAACGATTCCAGGCCGAATACAATTTTCAAACAACCGGCATCTCGCATTTGCGCGAGCAACTCTCGTGTCAGGTTCTTCTCGAATCGAAGCTCGCAGGTCCACTTCACATTGATCTGGCGATCAATCATTTGCTGACAGAGTCGTTTCGTGGGAGAAAGGGCGAAACATTCATCGGTGAAGAAGAATGATTCCGCGCCATAACGCTCTTTTAGCCAGACCAGATCGTCTACCGTCTTGCCTGGATCACGCTGACGAAAATTTTGATGATCGAGCGTCAATGCGCAGAACGCACAGTCTTTGTAGTAGCAGCCGCGCGAAAACTGCACGGGCAAGACCGGCTCAGGCGAGAGGTAGAGATCAAGGGGGAAGCCATCGTAATTGGGCGCGGTCAGCTGGTTGATATTTTCAGAGTAGAACGGCTGATTGACGGTGATTTTCCCGTTTTGCCGATAAATCAAATTGGGCACCTTGCTGAAGTCTCGCTTGCCATCCATTTGGTTCACAAGCTCAAGCAAGGCCGTTTCACCCTCAAACACCACAAAGTCATCGACCAGATCGAAGAGCCAAGGACAGCGGCGGAGATTGTCCACCAAGCGCGTAAAAATACTTCCCCCGACCGTCACATGAAGTTCAGGCGCATGCTCCTTGATCAATCTACAGAGGGTCAGCCCCGGAATGATTTGCGACGTGGCGGTAATCGAGACGCCGACCAAATCCGGACGATCGGTTAAAATAGAGGGCAATACGTGTTGCCGGAAGAGACTGATATAGGGATTTTGCGCTTCGTCACGGATGGCTTTGATCAGATCTTTCGACGAATAGATCGAATAGTCACCAAACTGATTGTCCACGACCGTCATTCTGGTCGGGAAATAGAGCGATGACAGCACCTCGAGCCACTTATCGATCAAAAACAGGCTATTGCGATAGGCCTCGATGTCATAGAAGCCTTCTCCGCGCAAAGTCTCTTTGGCTAGTTCGATGCGCTCAAATAAGTAGGGGAAGCGATCAAGGGACTCGATGACCCGCGCGAGTTGCTCCGCACTCCCAGGCCCAGTGTCTCCTGACCGTTCTCGCTCAAGACTGCGCTGTTTGTCTACCAACTGCTGATAGAGGCCATGCGCAAAAGATTGAGTCAGCACCTTGTCCAACAACTCAATACCGAGATCGCGCTGGGAGACATTCTTGACGCCGGCCTGGGTGAGAAAACCTGTGAGGGACGGAAGGCTCAGGTAAGGTTGCGAAGGATGCCACGTCGGAGGAAACAGCAGTGAAACCTTCATAAAATAATCTTTATATTAAGCAGAAAAATCAGTATTTTCTGACGAGTCGCACTGTATCGGGTTATACACTCCGTTCGAGTCCGAAAGCAACCCTCCTCCCAGAGAGGAGGAGAAATTTCGCGACCGGATCCGCACCCCTCATCTCCCCTCAAAATAGAAGAAGGCCCCGAGCCACCTCGCCATATTCGGCAAGCACTCGGGGCCTTCTTGTTACGGCTCCCAATCTCTCGTCCTACCCCCGAAGGGGAGCAGGATTAGCCTCTTCAGGCCACCTCGCTCACGGCAACTTCAGCGTGAACCAAGTGGAGAGGGACTTCATGCCATTCCGTTCAATGTTGGAACCGTCCCACACCGCAAACGCGATGGGCACAGAGGCTCCCGCCTTGAACTGGGTATCGTTGGCGTCGCCGGTCTCCAGCGAACGCTTCACGACGACTCGCCAGGTCGGACCGGTGTACCCACCGCCCTTGAGGGACCCGGACGGCTCCCACACGCCATTGCCGATCACATCCTGATGGGCCTGGGTGGTCAAGGTGCTGAACCCGTTGGCGTTCAGATCCTCGACGGAGCTGACGCGCAGGGTCGGGTCAGACATGATGTTGCCGGACCAGATTCCGGAGTTGAATGGGCCAAGGCTCCGACCGATACGATCCGGATAGGTAACTCCACCAGCCGGCTCCTCGAAGTAGTAGTCCCAGAAAATTCCGGGATACTGATCGTCGACGTCCCAGATACCGGCGCTATCCTTGCCGAGATCCTTCTGCCACTCCGCGTTCCAGCGCCAAATGTTGACCGTCCCACCCGACTGCCCCATGCACTGGAATGGCGGCGCACCCGCAGTGTTGACCGGGAACATAATGGCGACCTGGTCGCGGAAATCCTGCGGACCAATCGCCGTATCGTTCTTGGTCTGGTCGCTCCAATCAAGGCGCAACCCTAAATCCTTCCCATTCGTGACCGCCTTCACAAACACCGACTTCACCGAGATATTCGGGTGCATCGGGGTCGTGATGGTCTGGCCGCTCAATGGGATGATGACACCTGGCACTCCTTCCCAGATGGGGTTTGCACCATCCATCGGGATTACCCCCTTGATCGCCTTCACGGGAATGGTCACCGGTTGGCTGACCGCGAGAGGCACCTGCCCGATCGTCAACATAATGCCAACGATCAGCGCAGAGAACAGAATGCCAAACACCAAACGCTTGTTGCGTGTCTGCACCAGTCTCATTGCGTATGCCCTCCTCTGAAAGATTAATAAGAAAAAGAACTGGGAACGTATAACGTCTACCGAAAACCGAATACCGCACCGCCCGAAAACCGAGAACTCCTACGCAGTCCCGACTGGGCCTTCGCTCTTCTCGCCGTCCTTCTCTTTCGTCTTCTGGTCCATGAAGGACTCAGCGCCGACTTCGCTCAGCAACATGCTGAGCTCATTCCCCTTGTCCTGCGCCCCGCACTCGTAGGTTTGACCTTCCGGAGCATTGAAGGTAGCTGGTCTGTAGTCCGCCTCAGAGTATGGCTGCACCGTCACTCCAAGGAAGGCGACCTCAAAATCCATCCATTCCGACATGCAGTCGGCAATGAGCTTGAACAATCCGGTGTCTGATTTTTTTGCCAACATTCGACAGAACAGCGGGACCCATCTGCCGATGTGGTTCTTGACGAACTTCTTTTGGGCATCGACGACGATCTCTGTTTTATCGATCCCATCATGGCAGCGCGAATAAGACTCTTTGTAGGTCAGGAAATGCATGAACTCGAGTTCGACGCTGAGATGGTCCAGCCGTTCGTGCACATCCTTGGAGAGTTCGACTCCGAATGCCTTATAAAAACCAGCGATGTCGCCCATCACATGGGATTGAGCAAACACGTGATCGTTGCCGAACAGGGTTTCATACGGCGGACAATCGAGCGTGATCACATTGGTAAACACCCGGCGATGCTCCGCTTGAAGATCGCCGATTTGCCAATTCACACACTCTGCCGACACCAACTTTTCGATCTGGTCGAATTGCTTCTTCATCAGCGCGATCTTCTGATGAGCACGATCGCCGCCGATTCCATCCAGCGCGAGGCGGAGACCGTCCAATGCGGCTCGTCCATCCTCGACGAACTCACCGCACTGTAGGTAATCCAAAAACTCCTCGTCCTCCGGATACAACAAACTCCAGGAGAACAGCAGATATATCTTACTGCGATTAAGGGCGCGTTCGACAGCAGGCGAATCTTTAATGGGAACTGCCTTGGGGGGAGCAATTGCGGTGGAGGACGGGGAGGTGGGCTGCACGACTTGTTTCGATGTCATACGTATCTTGCTCCTCACCTCAACATGTTGCGCAAAATTTTCGCACACTACGCAACATCTGAGTCCTGCGGCACAGGAGGCGTATGATAGGTAAAGGAGGGAGGGATGTCAAGCATGAACTCTCTCTCCTTTGCCTCCGCCATCAGTACCGATGTTTCACTATGCTGCATGATTAGGGGACGTCTCTTCCCTACCTAAACAGACACTCATATTAGAGGCTGATACTGCCGGCAGACAAGTTTCTCGCCGGCGTCACCTTGACGGCGATGCGGTCGTTGACCGTCTTACAAATTTGCTCGCACATGCCGCATCCGACGCAGCGTTCGTGCTCGACGACGAGACGCAGCGCATGGAAGTCCATGGACAATGCCTCTACCGGACACTTCGACACGCAAGCATGGCACCCCTGCCCCGCCGTACACGATCGGTGCGACACGGACGCGAGGCCCATCCGGACCTCGAAGGAATCGGCCACCGGCAGCAAGGCCTCCGTCGCACAGGCGGCAATACAAGGAAAATCTTCACAGAGCTCACAAGCTACCTGATCAGCAAAAATCACCGGCGTGCCGTTGGCGAGATCACTGACGATCGCGCCGGGAGGGCAAGCCTTGATGCAATCGCTGCAACGTGTGCAGCGCTCAAGAAACGCCGCTTCCGCGACGGCACCCGGGGGACGCAACCAGTCGGTCCGGACAGGGGCAACCGGCTGCTCGCGGGGCGCATCCTTGTGGAGCGAAAACTCCCTCGCAGCCTTGGCCACCGAGACCACGGAGTCTTTCAGAAAATCCCGACGCCCATACTTAGGATCACCAGCCACGCTGCGCTCCACCTACATCACACCGTCTGCCCGCAGTTTATAGACTTCTACGCAACGATCACAGGCACCATACTCGACATCCCAACCCGGGTGGTTCTCACGAATAAAGTCCAGAATGTACCCTTCGAGCTTCGTCTCCAAGTCTTCCACCCAGGTGTACGTCGGAAACCGGCACAAGGGACAAGGAAAGCCCGGCATCAACATGACCTTGTTTTGTGTCTCAGGGATTTCTCCTCCCTCGACATCCACTGCGCGATCCAGAATGCGAAGGGTGTCAGTTGCCATCTCCACCAGTTCCGAATGGGTAAAGTAGCTCGTCTGCCACAACCCCTCGAACACCGATTTCAACTGAGCCGGTGGAATTTTGCGATACCAGGAGCGGAACTCCTTAAAGCGATCCTCCTTCTGCAGCATCGGTTCTTTCCCGGCGGCGATCAAGCGACTGTCGACGCTGATGTTCCAGAGAATGCGGTAGCGGTGCAAAATGAGCGTCTCTTCACCGGGATTCTGTCCGACCCTGGTGTCGGGATCATACCCAAAGGCCGGATCCAGCATATCGTTGATATGCATGAGTTCGTGACGACAATACCGAGTCAAGGCGGGATCGTAAAACCGTCGCGGGATCAGCTTGATGCCGACACCCTTCAGTCCCTTTTCCTCGAATTGTTTCGCGAGATCGTGTTCGACGGACCCCCACTTCCGAAGCACATCGACCCCTTCCTGATCTTCCTTGAGCACACCCTTGACCAGCACGATGCCGACCCGGGCCTTGAGCTCAGGGAACTCATTGAAGGCGTCGCGGATGATATCGGAGAAGCCCCAGATACCGAACAAATACTGATAGAGCTTCTTGAACTCGGCCTCGCGATCATCCAACGTGAATTTTTCGTAGATCGGATCCGCCAGTTCGTGAAACTCTTTGTAGTAGGTCGGATCCCCTTCCCGTTCCGTCTTTTCAATGAAGGAGTCAATGACTTCCTGCAGTAAGGCCGGCTGAAAACGGATCTCCATCGACGGCTTTGATACTTCCACTCCGGTCGTCATAAGTCCTCACATGTTTGGCTGCGGTGAAGGGGTGAAATCCGCGTGAGCGCTGTGCTTGACTTGCTTACAGTCGTTCTCTTACGATCGTTGAATCGACCGCCGATTATACAAACCCCTCGGCGATTTTTGCAAACCGCAGAGGGTCGCTCGAGGCCATACAGGCCTCCGCGCAGAACAGGCACGAGGCACAGATTTTTTATGAGCAATCAGACGAGCGCGCCCTTCACGATTCCTTCCGCCACACCAGCGAACCCTCAGGGAGGGCAATCAGAATCACCGGCCATCGACCATTTGGCGTATTGGAAAACGGGCTTGCGGGAACTCAAAACCTTCCGCGGCCATTCGCACGGCGTCTGGTCCGTCGCCTATGCTCCAGACGGCCAAACGATTGTGAGCGGCGGCGTGGATCGGTACGTCCGCGTCTGGGATATTGAAACGGGACGACTGTTGCGTTCATTGCGCGGACACACCGCCGACATTCGTGCGCTGGTGTTCACGCCGGACGGCCGCACCTTAGCCTCGGGCAGCGAAGATCGCACCATCCGCCTCTGGAATGCGAAAACAGGTGAACCCACGAAACTTCTATTTACGCGCTACGATCACAATGTCTGCAGTTTGTCGCTATCCCCGGACGGTCTCATGCTGGCGCGAGGCAGCCACAACAAAGACATCAAAATTTGGGAGGTCACGACCGGGACCGACCTCATGACCCTCTTGGGCAAAGACCAATATGACCATCATTGGTCGGTGTGCGTGGCCTTCTCTCCGGACGGCGTTCACCTCGCCAGCGGGTCTGACATCGGCAAAATCCGGATCTGGGAAGTGCTGCCGAGCGGAGAGGAGAAGATTCTCCACAACGGCCATTGGGAAGAGACCGCCGAAGACTCGACGGAGACCCGCGGCTTCTTCATCGAAGACGACGGAGGATTCCAGAAGCCGATGGAGTTTTGGATCGGCGCCATGACATTCACCCCCGACGGCAAGATCCTGATCACCGGCAGCCGCGACAATACGATTCGTTTCTTTGAGATGCCCACGATGAACGAAATCCGCGTGGTGCGCGGGCATAACGGCTGGGTGCGCGCCCTTGCGGTGTCGCCTGATGGGAAAGTGCTCATCAGTGCCGGCGACGACAGCACCATTCGATTCTGGGACATCGCCACAGGCCGCAACTTCCGAACCGACAAGACCCATACCGGCCCCGTGCGCGGCATCGCCCTCTCACCCGACGGATTGCGTTTGGCCAGCGCCTCCTGGGATCGCACCGTGAAACTGTGGGAAGGCGGTCCCGAGCCCGAAGAATAGACTACTCCTCCCCCTCCTCCGCCTCACACTTGGTGGAGGAGATTCCATATCGCTTGCACTTATCCCAGAGCGCCTTTCTAGAGAGCCCGAGTAGCGCAGCGGCACTCGTTCGACTCCCATCCACCTGCTGTAACACGGCAAGAATGTAATCCCGCTCAAAGGCCTCCCGCGCAGCGGCCAGTGTCGCGAGTGTCGTCATTTCGACCTTTTCGGACTTCTCAACCAATCCTTCGGTGCAAAACCCGCATGTGGGTTGAGGTGCGCCCCCAAGAAAAGGACAGGTTTGGAAGCCACAGAGATCCCAAGGCTGGAGGGGTTCTCCATTTCGTCCCGAGGCGACAGCACGATCGACCATCCGCTTCAATTCCTGAACGTTGCCTGGGAACGAGTACCGCATCAGCAAATCCCGACTCGACTGCGAAAATCCTTTGAGCGACTTATGGAGCGTCGTCGCGCTCGTCTCCAGGAGATGCTCGGCAATGACAAGCACGTCGTCCCGGCGCTCCCGTAAGGGCGGCACGACGAGTTGGACAGTCGTCAGATAGTCACCGAGATCCGGCAGAAATCGCCCCTGAGCCACAGCCTCTCTCAAGTCCTGTTGCGACGCACAGAGGATACGCACATCGATCTCCAACGGTTCTCGTCCGCCGAGACGCACACACTTTCGCTCCTGCAGCACTTGCCATACCTGTTTCTGGGCATGAGGGGACAGCGCGTCGATATCGTCCAACAGCAGCGTGCCTTTGTGTGCCAGTTCGAACCGACCTCGCCGCTGGCGTAGCGCACCGGGAAACGCCCCCTTTTCATGCCCGAACAGTTCCGCTTCCAACAGCCTCTCAGGAAGGTCCCCGCACCCTATCTTGATCAGCGGCTGATCTCGCCGCGGACTGTTCAAATGGATGGTATGCGCCACCAATTCCTTCCCCGTTCCACGCTCCCCGACGATGGACACAGAAGACTCGGTTGCCGCCACCACCTTCAGGCGCTCCAACAAGGCCCGCATGTGCTGATGGCAACCATGGATGCCGCCGAAGCTGAATCGATCTTCCAACACTTCCTTCAGCTCAAGGTTTTCCCGGCGCAGCCCGATGATTTTTCCGACCCGTTCGACGATCAGCAGCAACTCATCCATCTGAAAAGGCTTGGTGATGTAATCATAGGCCCCAAGCTTGATGGCACCGACCGCCGTATCGACCGACGCATGCGCCGTGATCAAAATGACCTCCGTCGTCGCGCTCCGTTCCTTACAGACCTTGAGGATTGTCAGCCCGTCGGCGCCGGGGAGACGCAAGTCCGTGATTACCACATCAAACTGACGCGTACCGAGTATCGTCACCCCCTCAGTCCCGGTTGCCGCTGCCGCGACCTCACACCCCACCCCCTCCAAGGCATCGAGCATGGACAGTCGCATCAACGGTTCGTCATCGACAATGAGCACCCTGAGCCCTTTCACGAGAACCTCCCAATGGCATAACGTTCGGTTGACAGCGGAATTGAGACCGTAAACGTGGTCCCCTTCCCGACTTCGCTCTCAACCATAATCCGGCCCCCGTGGCGCTCCACGATGCCCAAACTGACGGAAAGCCCGAGCCCGGTCCCCTCGCCCTCGTTCTTCGTGGTAAAGAAGGGGTCGAAGATCCGCGGCAAGACGGACGAAGAAATGCCGCACCCGGAATCCCGAACGCGAACCAGACAGTGGGCTTCCTCCACGATCGTGCTGATCGTCAGTACTCCGCCGTTACGCATGGCCTGAATCGCATTCAGCACGAGATTCATCAACACCTGCTCCATCATATGCCGGTCAATCATGATCTCTGGCATATCGGGGGCTAAATCCGTTACAAGATGCACGCGATGGGGCACGAACAGATGGTCCGTCAGCAACAACACGCGATTGACGACCTGATTGATGTCGGCCAGGGCCAGCTCCGGATTGTGCTGCTGAGAAAAGTCCAGGAGCTGGCGCACAATCCGCTGAACCCGGCGCAACCCATCCTCCATCGACGCCAGGTACTCTTCCTGGCGCACCGGAGAGAGCGTCCCCTTGCGCATGTTGTAGAGGCAATTCAGGATACCACCCAAGGGATTGTTAATCTCATGCGCCACCCCCGCAGCCAGCTTTCCGACCGAGGCTAGTTTCTCAGAGTTCCTGATCTGCTGCTCCAGCTTCTTCGTCTCCGTCATGTCACGGGCGATCCCCAGCACGCCCAAGATCTCCCCCTCCACGCCGTGGAGCGGCGACACACTGACCATCACTGAGCGAGGCTCGCCCGATTTGGTCAACACCTCCACCTCGTAGACCTGCTTGACGCCGATATCCAATGTCGACTTCAGACGGCGCCCGCGATGCCGCTTCGAGAGCAATGCCAGATAGGGCCGCCCGAGAAGATCCTCTTTCGCATATCCCCATGAGAGGATCTTGCTGTTCACATAGGTGAAACACTGCTCGCTATCAAGAGTGTAGATCACATCATTGGCATTCTCGAGCAGGTTTTCTAGGTACTGCTTGGTCTCTTCAATCTCTCGCGTACGCTCACTGACCTTGGCTTCCAGCTCCTGCTGGTAGGTGTGCATTTGCCGTTCAAGACGTTTGCGGTCGGTGATGTCACGCAGCTGGACCATCACCCAGGTGTGGTCGCTGCCCCGAACCAGAATCAGGTCCATTTCGACCGGCGTCTCCTTGCCGGCGGCATCCCGCACGGTGACTTCCTGCGTCGGCACCTGGCGCTCGCCGGCATGAATCTTCGCGAGCAGCGCCCGCATATCATCATGATAACGAGGGAGCACCACATCCAACACGCTACGCCCCACCACCTGTTGCTCGGAATAGCCCAACGCCTGCTCTTCACGCTTATTGACGGCTACGATGACGCCATCATCTCCCACCATAAAGACGGAGTCTGCCACCAAATCGAACAGCGCTTTATACCGCTCCTGTGACGCCACCAACTGCTGGGTCCGCTCATTGACCGCCTGTTCGAGCCGCGTCGTATACCGATGCACCTGCTCCTCCAGCAGGCGTCGTTCCGTCACGTCGCGCACAAACGCCCGGGAATGAACGAGCCCTCCGCCGCTCTCGAACAACGCGGTCGCATGGATCTCGACATCGATCGGACGGCCGTCGGCCGCCACAAACACGGTCTCAATCGTACTACGCCCCTGTGAGACCAACCGCTCGAGATAAGCCAACACCTCCGTCTCACGACCTTTGGGCACGAGATCCCACAGACGCATCTGGAGCATTTCCTCCAGCGTATACCCGAGTTTGTCCAGCCCGGTTTGATTGACATGCACGAACCGGCCGGCCTTGTTCAGCTGATAGATCATCTCGGGCGAATGCTCGATCAAGTCACGGTAGCGTGCCTCGAGGCGACGCACGTCTTCCATACGCTGTTCGATCTGCTCGAACGACACACGCAGATTGTGCGCCATCTTATTGAACGCCTCAGCAAGCTGTTCGATTTCGTCGCCGGTCTTCAGTTCCAACTGCTGATCCAATCGCCCGCTCCCGATTCGTTGGACACCCTCATGCAACAGGCCGATCGGGCGGGCGATTCTTCGCGCAGCGGTCAAGCCTGTGAGCAACAGCACCGCAAAAACGCCAAGCCCATACACCGTCACCTGCACGACGAGCCGTTCGAGCGGGGCATAGGATTCGGCCGGGTCCTGGCGGACGAAGGTCACCCAGCCTTTGCCGCCCAGACTCTCCGGCGTCAAATCCCCGCCGAGGCGAACCGGCGCGAATCCCACGATAGAATTCTCCCCGCCATGCGAATCATTCGCCACCGTCGTCCATCCGGCCGCATGTCCGTTGATCGCGCTCACCAATTCCGGTTTCACCACATGCTCTTCGGGCGACAGGATCGGACACACGAGCGGAACCCCGTCCGAGCTCAACAACATGGCATGCCCCGTCTTCCCCACCGTGGCCTCGGACACGGAATGGAACAGTGTCTCCCGACGCAAGAGAATCGTGACGGCGCCGATCGTCGTATGCTGCTCATCATCGATGATCGGAGCGGACACGTTGACCACATGGGTTCCGAAGGCCGGATCGAAAAAGATGTCGCTGACGAACACCTTCCCCGTACTCCGCTTCATGACGGCCTGCCACCAAGCCGTTTTCCCGTGGTAGTACTCGACTTGGGGTATAGAACTGACGACCAACGCACCTCGATTGTCCGTCACAAAAATGCCGACGTAATCGGATTTGCGGATGTCATGCCACCGAATCAGATAGTTGGTCACAATGCGGTTGATGAACAGCGGAAACTCGCTTTGCTTATCCCGCTGACGCCACCGCTGCTGCCAGGCCTTGATCATGGACTGGACGGTTTTTTCGTCCTTGTCGGCATAGGTGCGATTAGATTCGCTCACAGAGGTACGGAGGAATGGCGTGGCAGCGAGTTGTTGCGCTTCATTAATGCCGCGCGTGACTTGCATCTCGATCCGCCGGGCGGCCTCGACCGCCACTTCCTTGAAGTTGGCGCCGATGGTTTCACGCAACGCCCGGCGTTCTTCGATGTAGGTCAGGACGAGAGACAGGCCTAACGGCAGGAGACCGACCATCACGATGGCGGTGATGATCTTTCGCTGGAGACTGTGTGACCGGCTCCAGAGGAGCATGCGTGCGGCGACTCCGGCTAACGGCCCTCACACAACAGGAGGCAGGACCCCAGGCCCGGCTCAAAAGAGCCGGGACCTAGCGACGCTTCAGGAGGCTCCCGGCGCTACCGGGCCAGAGCAGCAGCAACGGGCTTGCTACGAAGACGGAGGAATAGGTGCCGAATATGACGCCTCCGAGCAGGGCCAACGAAAAATCATGCAACACTTCAGCCCCCGCCAAGACCAGTGGAATGAGCACGATCACGACGGTGAGACTGGTCACGATGGTTCGACTCAGGACCTGATTAATGGCCGCATTGATGATCGTTGCCTCGTCCTCGCGGCGACGGGCGCGAAGATTCTCGCGGATCCGGTCAAATACGACAACGGTATCCGTCAACGAGTACCCCGCCAACGTCAGCAACGCCGTGACAACCAACAACGTAATCTCTTTATCCAACACGTAGAACACGCCCAACACCGCCAGCACATCGTGAAACGTCGCCAAGGCGGCCGCCACCCCGAATCGCAGCTCGAACCTGACCGCGATGTACAACACGATTCCGACGAAGGAGATCAACACCGCAATCATGGCATCTTCTTGCAGCTTTTTCCCGATCGTCGGACCGATCTCCATGCTGGAATCCACGACGAACTTGTTTCCGGGAAACTCCTTGCTGAACACGGCCATGACCCGCTCCGCGACCTTCTCCTCGATGGTCGTCGACGCTTTCACGCGAATGAGCAACTTGTTGTCCTGCGTGAATTCCTGCAATTCGGCAGAGCCCAACCCGTTGTGTTCCAGTGCGCGTCGCGCTTCATCGATCCTGATCGATTGATCGAACTTGAGCTGGACCGCCGTCCCACCCGCAAAATCGATTCCCAGATTTGCCGCTCCACGCCCAATTTGAAGCACTGCGATGAGCCCCAGAAAGGCGAGGATGCCGGAGATGGCAAACGAGATGGTACGCTTCCCCATAAAATCGATATTCGTCTTTCCCAAAACCTCGAACATGCCGACTCCCTCCTAGCAGAATGCCGACCATGTTATCCAGCGCGATCTCTGTCCCTCCCAGAGGCTGCCGGCATCCACAAGATATGTCTCGTTGGACGGACATGTCGAACATTCTGTGACTGCGATTGCTATACCTATCCACCAGAGCAGTGTCCCGGCGACCATCCGGAATCGGAGCACCATGGTCCCACTAGATACTGAGCTGCTCAATTTTCTTGCGCTGATTAAACAGATCGAAAATCACCTTCGTCCCGACCAACGCCGTAAAGAGATTGATCGCGATGCCGAGGCACAAGGTCACAGCGAAGCCCTTAATCGGCCCGGTACCGAAAAGAAACAGCGCAAAGCCGGTGATCAACGTGGTCACGTGGGAATCGACAATCGTCAACAAGGCCTTGTCATACCCCGCATCAATCGCGACCCGAACCGCCTTTCCTTGCCGAAGCTCCTCACGAATACGTTCAAAAATCAGCACGTTGGAATCGACGCCCATGCCGATCGTCAGAATGATGCCGGCGATACCAGGCAAGGTCAGCGTCGCATTCAGCGCCGCCAAGGACCCGATGAGACAGATGAGGTTCAGCACCAGCGCGAAATTCGCAATCACCCCCGACAACCGGTAATAGAGGGCCATGAAGACGATCACAAGGAGGCCCGCGAAGAGCGTTGCCTTGATGCCCTTTTCGATTGAATCCTGCCCCAGAGAAGGGCCGACGGTGAGATCCTGAATGATCTTCAGCGGCGCAGGCAACGCACCGGCCCGGAGCACGATCGACAGATTGTTCGCCTCCTCCATCGAAAAGGTTCCGGTAATCTGGGCTCGACCGCCGCTGATACGCTCCTGAATGACCGGCGCCGAGTAGATGGTATTGTCGAGCACGATCGCCATGCGCTTCTTGACGTTCTCGCCCGTGATCCGATCGAACTCCCGGGCGCCTTTCGCATCAAAGGTCACGGACACATAGGGCTCATTGAACTGTCCGATCGAAACCCGCGCATCGCTCAACACGTCGCCGGCCAGCATGACCCGTTTCTTCACCAGATAGGGAGCCAGCCATTCTTGCCCGCTCTCTTTTTCAACGATTCGCTCAAAGAGGATCTGATCGCCTTCCGGAACCTTACCCTCTACTTGCTTCAGAAACGCCTCTTCTCGCTCCTTCCCTTTCTGTACGCGGCCCGGCAGATCCAATTTGAGCTGATTGTCGTCATCCAACAGCTTGAATTCGAGCAATGCGGTTTGCTTGATCAGATCCTTGGCCAACTTGGCATCCTTGATTCCAGGTAGCTGCACGACGACCTGCTTCAACCCCTGCCGTTGAATCAAGGGTTCCGCCACACCGAACTGGTCGATGCGATTACGGATCGTTTCCAACGCCTGATTGATCGCGGAATCCTTGATCCGCTTGATCTCCGCCTCACGCAAGCCCCACACCACCGTATTGGTCGAACCGGCCGACTCAACTTCCACATACGTCGGGAAGTCGTCCAACAGTTTCTGTACTTGGGCCTTCAATTCGGCATTTTGAAACCCGATCGTGATCTGCGACGAACCGGTCCGCTTCACCGATTCTGCAGGAATCTTCTTCTCCACGAGCAGATCCTGAAGCCCCGCGGCCGTCCGTTCCACGGCAATTTCAACCGCCCGATCCTCTTCCACTTCGAGCACGAGGTGAATGCCGCCTTGCAGGTCCAACCCCAGGGTAATGCCCTTGTCCGGCAGCACTTCACGAATCCACCGCGGCAATTCCTTGTACAGCGGTTGGTAGGAGGGCAAGAAAAAGATGATCGACACGACCACCAGCGTCACCAAAGCCAACAACCGTCCACCGACTTTTTTCATACGTCCGCCAATCCTTCCCGTCTCATTCGCATGTGTCAATCCTCTTCGTCACCGCGCAACCGAGCAATGTGTTCCTTTTGGATTTTGATTTTGGTCGTGTCCGCGATTTGCAGCGTCACGGTCTCTTTCCCCATGTTGGTGATGGTACCCCAGATGCCCGAGGCCGTGACCACCTTGTCGCCTTTCTTCAGAGCGGCGAGCATCGCGTCCGCCTGCTTTCGACGTTTCTGCTGCGGCAGAATCAGCATGAAGTAAAAAATGACGAAAATGAGGACGAATGGAACCAGCGACAAGAGGCCGCCACCCGTGCCTGCACTCCCCGATGTCCCCTGCGCCCAAGCTACAGAATCCCACATACCCTGCCTCGCCTGCTCTGCCGTTAAGACACGTTCGTATTCTGGAGATCCGACCCACTTTCACCGCCAGGCCGGTCCACGACATAAGTCCGATGAAATTCGCGACGAAATTCTTGAAAGGTTCCACCCCGCACGGCGCTGCGGATCTCCTCCATCAGCTTCGCAAAAAACCACAAATTATGAATCGTGTTCAGACGAGCCCCCAACATTTCTTTGATTCCAAATAAATGATGGAGGTAGGCCCGTGTGTATCGCGTGCAGACGGGGCAGCCGCAGGCCGGATCAATCGGTTGCTCATCCCGGGCGTACCGGGCCTGCTTAATCACGACCCGCCCGAAGGAGGTAAAAAGCCAGCCCGTGCGGCCGTGACGCGAGGGAACGACACAGTCGAACATATCAATCCCGCGCGCCACCCCTTCCACCAAATCCTCCGGCATCCCGACGCCCATCAGGTACCGTGGTTTATGGGTGGGCAGCTCCGGCACCGTCACATCCAGCATGGCATACATGTCGGCCTTGTCCTCCCCCACCGACAAGCCGCCGACGGCATACCCATCAAACCCGACCGACACTAAATCGCGTGCCGACCCCACTCGTAGACATCGATCCAATCCGCCCTGAACGATCCCGAACAGTGATTGATCGGTCCGGCGTTTTGCAGCCACACAGCGACGCGCCCAGAGCGAAGTCCGCTTGGAGGCGTCACGCACTTGGTCCAGCGACGAGGGCAAGGCAACAACATGATCGAACGCCATGATGATGTCCGCCCCCAACGCTTCCTGAATCTCAATCGACGTTTCCGGGCTGATAAACCGGGAAGACCCGTCGATGTGAGATTGAAAGATCACGCCTTCATCCGTCACCTTGCAAAACTTGGCCAAACTAAACACTTGAAAACCGCCGCTATCGGTCAGGATCGAACCTGGCCAGGCCGTAAAGCGGTGCACGCCTCCCAGTTCCTCGACGATTTTGTGCCCAGGACGCAGGTAGAGATGATAGGCATTGTTCAAGATGAGCCCGTAACCCATCTTGAGCAGCTCCTCACCATCCACACTTCGCACGTTCCCCAATGATCCCACCGGCATGAAGGCAGGCGTCGCGACTTCACTGCGTGCCGTGGTGAGAACCCCAACCCGAGCCCTTCCGCCTGCCTCTTCATGGGTAATTCGAAACGACAGCATGTGATCGGCAGTCCTACATCTGCTCCGGGGCTGACACACCCAGCACGTTCAACCCATTTCGGACCACCTGCTGCACCGCCCACATCAGCGCCAGCCGAGCCCCGGTCACACCAGGCGGGATCGAATCCGTCCCCCGATTTGGACGAGGCGCCGAGTCCGGCAAGATTGCCGTAGATGTCTCACTGTCGGGAGCCGGAGGAAGAATCCGATGTTTGTTATAAAAGGGATGCACCATGCCAGCCAGCTCGCGAAGATAGTAGGCCATACGATGCGGTTCCAGCTCCACGGCGCTGGCCTCCATCACCACTGGAAAAGTGGATAACTTTCGAATGAGTGCAAGTTCGTCCGGATCTTCCAACAGACTCAGCGTCGACTGACTCGGACGAGGACACTCAATGCCACGCGAAGCGGCCACGCGCAGCAGACTCGCGATCCTCGCATGCGCATATTGGACATAGTACACTGGATTTTCCTGGGACTGCTGCTTGGCCAGCTCCAGATCAAAATCCAAATGGGTGCTGGAATCGCGCATGAGGAAAAAAAACTTGGCTGCGTCTGCCCCAACTTCATCCATAACCTCCCGAAGAGTGATGAATTCTCCGGCCCGTTTGGACATTTCCACCTTACGGCCGCCGCGCAAGAGATTGACCATTTGCACCAGGACGACACGAAGCCGTTCCTTCGGATGCCCATAGGCCTGCACCACCGCTTGCATGCGCGGAATGTAGCCATGGTGATCCGCCCCCCACACATCGACAAGGAGATCAAACCCTCGGCGTAGCTTGTCGCGATGATACGCAATGTCGGAAGCCAAATACGTATACTCACCTTCCTGCTTCCGAACAACACGATCTTTTTCGTCGCCAAACGCCGAGGAGCGAAACCATTGCGCGCCGTCTTGATCGAATAGGAGCCCTCTGGTCTTCAGCTCGGCAAGCACCTGTTCAACTGCACCGGACGACAATAACGAGGCCTCACTGAACCAGGACTCAAAGCTAATCCCAAATCGTTCCAAGTCCTGCCGAATCAGCGCCAGCAGCTCTCGATAGGCGAATTCCCTGCTTTGGCGTTCCGCGTCCTCAACGGGAAGCGACAAGAGGTCGGCCCCTCGTTCGGCCTTCACCCGTTCTGCAACTGCGCGAATATACTCACCTTGGTACCCATCCTCCGGAAACGAAACCGTTTGCCCACACAATTCCCGGTAGCGTGCCAGGACAGACACCCCGAGCAGTTTCATCTGTCGTCCCGCGTCATTGATGTAGTATTCACTCACCACATCATGACCGGTCGCCCTCAGCAGGCCGACCAGCGCCTGCCCCACCGCGGCACCTCGCCCATGGCCGACGTGCAAGGGGCCGGTCGGATTGGCGCTGACATATTCCACCAAGACCCGCCGCGTTCGCCCCAGCTGACTGTGCCCATACTGCCTACCCTGCGCTTCGATCTGATGCAGCACGTCCTTCCACAGCCCCGGCTGAACCGTCAGATTGAGAAATCCCGGCCGCGCAATTTCAGCCCGGACGAACAATGAATCTCGCTGCTCAATGTGATCGAGTATGATCTGCGCGATTTCAAATGGCGGTTTGCGTTCCAGGGCAGAGAGAGACATCGCAACGGTGCAGGAAACATCTCCCCATTCTGGCCGCTTTGGGGCCTCCAAATGCACCGGCGGCAATAACTCAAAATTGAGAAGGCCTTTTTGTTTGGCGGAGAGCAACGCTCCGGTCAGCGCCGCACTCACCTTATCCTGAACGATCCCTTGAGTCACAAAGATCCCTCTAAGTCTGCGTGGAAACAGAGAAAATTAAACAGGGACTCTAACACACCAGGACTGCAGAGACAAGATCAGGTGTTCTCAGAATGGGGGAGGACTCGCTCAATCAAATATGCACGAATGGCCTCGATAATGCGCTCTGGACTTATCTGCAGACAGGCGCGTTCCCCGCAAATTTCGACGTCATGCCAGGACGGGCAGGCGCAACGTAACCCCGTGAGAACGGTGATGTGCGAACCACGCGGCGCCCAGCGACGAGGATCCGTTGGCCCGAAACACGCAACCGTTGGAACGCCCAATGCAGCAGCAAGGTGTGTGATGCCTGAATCCTGGCCGATATAGAGGGCCGCTTGCGACAGCACTCCGGCGATCACAGAGACACTCTCACCGCGTACCACCGGCACCCCGTGGCTCAGCCGCGACAGCACCGAAGCAACGGCGTTCTGATCAGCGGGTCCTTCCAGGAGCAACGGAGCGGCACCAAACGCAACCAACCATCCAATAACCTGCGCAAGCCTCCATGGCTCGATACACTTGCTGACACTGCCACTCCCTGCGTGGACCACCACCAGCGGTGTGTCCCTTCGCACCTTGAGCGCTTGCAAGCTCTGCTGCCCCTGCCTCCTTATCCCCGATGGTAGAGCAAGACGTCGGCCGAGCTGCAGCTCGGCCCCTTCCAGCCCGAGTGCCTCACAATACCGATCCGCCTGATGCTCAGCTTGATAGTCGGCCGACAAAGCAGGTTGAAACTGAATCGACCGCACGCCAACGGCACGCAAAGTGCCGGCGACGATCCCCTCACGATCTGTCAGCCAACCGACTGCCACATCAGCATGCTCTAGCCAATCCCGGAACGGCCGGCTCAGGTATTCGCTTCCGGCGAATAACTCACCCAAGTATGCCGATTCAATTGGAAAGACCTGATTCACCTCTCCACAGTCGTGCAAGAGCATGCCCACCGCCCGCCCCCCAAGGAATGCCATCTCATGGTTTTGGAATCGCCGGCGGAGCGCCCGGATCGCAGGGCGGGCCAACAGCACATCTCCCAATGCTGCTGGATGAATCACCAGTACCTTCCGCCTACTACTCTCCAGCGGCTCCTGCTCCATCATCGGCCGTCAACTCGCGCTCTCTGCCGAGACCAGGTCATCGGGGGTATTAATGTTCCGGAATGACCGGAGTCTCGATCGGAAATGAAGCAAATCCGCTTCGGTTAAGACCCTGACCTTCAACTCCTTGCAGCGAAACAGCGACTGAATCTTGAGCTCCCCTCGCTCAACCATGCCTTGCAGAATCGGAACACAACGCTTCGAATACACTGCATGCATAGGATGAAACCGGCCCTCAAGGTGCCCAACAACCACATCGGCAGTAGGATCACAGGAAGACATGAAGCGGATGACATCCTGGTCCAGGAAAGGCATATCACAGGCTATGGCAAATACTCTTGCCCGCGTGGAAGCGATGAGTCCAGTCAGAAGTCCTCCGAGGCTCCCAGCATTCCTCACCACGTCATACACAACGGAACATCCCTGTACCCCAAGTCCCTCAATTGGTTCAGCAAGAACCACGAGTTTTTCGTCAAAAATCGTTCCCAGTAGCGCGAGAGACCTATCAAATACACTCACGCCGGCCACCTTGAGAAAACGCTTGTCTCGCCCCATTCTTCGACTCTGCCCACCAGCGATCAAGACACCGGTAACATCCTCGATGTTTGGACTACCCATCCGGTGGCCCTCCCCAAATTGGGCTTAAAACAACGAGGGGGTGAGTTTCCTCACCCCCTCGCCACTACGCACTTCTGGTCAGGTAATCCTAGAATACCTTACCCTTTTTCCGGTTAGCACGGCGGGTCAACATCCAACCCTCCAGGAACACCACGCCAACTGCGATCACCGCAGGATAGATGTAGACCTCCTGAGGGATCGGCGGCTGCAGAATCGTGTAATAGAAGGCGGAGACCGCCATCTTCCGACCCGCATCACCATTATGTCCATCCCAGGCAAAGAACACCATCGGTATATACTTACCGATATCAAATCTGGTGTATTCGTCATAATCATCTTTGCTCCCTTTGAGGGGACGGGAGATCATGACAGTCCACTGGCCATTCTTCCATTCAGACTTCAACAGCTTGACCTTCTCCTCGAAGTCATCACGCTCTTCGAAGTCCTGATCCCATCCAGTTCCCTTGAATGAACGCAAGGAGCCGTCTGCTTCCCACTTGAGGATGTCAGCGTTGAACTTCGCATCTCCCCACAAATAGCGTGGCTTGAATGGCGCTGGAATCTCCTGCCACTTTATCGGAAACTGGAACGCGATAGCATCGTTATAGACGGCATAATTGTTCTGAGCCGCAGCGATCGACCCTTCCTCTCCCGTCTTTGGAGCCTGCTCCTTCACGCCGAAATTCTCGACGTTCACCTGGGTCGGCGCCCATGGGAGCTTACCTTCCGCGATGCTCTTCGTGCGATCATCCCATTGGATCAAGTACACGACGCTCTTCTCGTTGTAGAGCGACTTCACCCAAATATCGTCGATACGATTCACAAAATTTCGTGGCTTGTGCGTAATTTGACCGCCCATCGCCACGTAACGCCGTGGTTGCTTCTTCCACATCTCGTTCTCTGGATCGTTCGAGATCTCCCCTTCGACGGCGGTAGAAGGCACGACGAAGTTGATCTTCGGCTTGTCGGTCAAAGGATCGATACCAAGAGGCTTTCCTTCCTCGTCACGCTCGCACAAGGAATTGACAAAATTTGCGATGTTCCAACGGTCCTCGATCGAGGTGCTATCGGCAAATGAGGGCATCGGGGTTCCGTTGACGCCGGTCGAGAATGTACGGAAAATATTCCTTACATTGTAGGGATCCTGACGGCTTCCGCGGAAATTCCAGCATTTATGCCAATTCGCTGGCTGGATGGAGAAGCCCCAGTCGTCTTTCAAATTGAAAGCATTTCCGTCACCACGGCCCTCGACTCCATGACACTCAATGCACTTCTTGTCAACGATAAGTTGAGCGCCCTTCTTGATGCTATCTTCCGTAGCTTCAGCAGGCTTGATCGTACCAAGCTGAAGGATCGTTTGCGTTTCAGACTGTTTGTCCGTAAATTTCCTGTCCTTAACCAACTGCGTCGTCACATATGACAGCACCTGAATGCGCTGCTCTTCAGTTAAGATGCCTTCCCATGGTGGCATCGCCGAACCTGGAAGACCGTGCGTCACTGTATCGAACAAATCGTTCTTCCCGCTGTCCGGAGTCTTTTCATTGTAATTAAACAGCGGCAATTCTCCACTCGCCGTGTGACGAATTTTGAAAGTACCCTGATTGAAGTTTCTTGGGCGCGGCCACAGCCGATCGGCACCAGGCCCATCACCTGCGCCGTCCACACCGTGACACCAGACACACTTAGTGAAGTAGACACGCTTGCCTGACTCGATCATTTCCGCCGGTGGGGCAGGAGCCAATTCTCCCTTGGCAAAACCCTCGGGAAGATCTGCGGCTTGACCAACCCCTGCCGCACTGGCGGAGAGGAGAAGGGCACCGAGGGCAACCCCGATAACCGGGGAAGCCTTTGCGTTCATTCGAAATTTTCTCATTGTTAACCTCACACCTGTTCTCCCAGGTTGTTTGTAAGATTCAGAATTAGTCCCATGTCCGAGGATAGTATCCCGTGTGCCAATACTCGAACAAGATCACCTTCCAGATTTCGTCAGTGGTTAGGTGCTGTTCCCATGGCGGCATAACAGAAGCCCAAGGGAATCCTTCATTCGGCAGACCAATTCCTCCCTTAGCGACGCGCCAGAAGATGAATGTTTCTTGTAACTGCGCAATCGTGCCTGGGTCAGTAAAGTTCGCAGGAATAGGATTGAACGCAAACGCGTGGAGTCCACGACCGTTCAAATTGTCACCATGGCAGAAGTGACAATTCTGGAAGAAAATCTCTCCCCCTTCGCGCACATACTTCAAATACCCTTCAGCCTTCTCATCCCAGGGATTCGCATTCGGTGCCATCAAACGCCCCATGCCCTGCTCCACGATCAGCTTGTTGCTGTAGGCCTGATCGTATTTCCCTTCGAGGTTTACACGATAGGGATTCTGCGAGGTTTGAAGCGTGTAGGTCTTGCCGTGGACCTTCGTGCTCGCTGGAGGGGCCGGATGCACCGTGCGCAACTCGATCGGCTCGTCCACACTTGGCTTCATCGTCAAGAATGAGAAGCCTCCGATTAAGATCGGCAAGAGAATCAGATACATCGTTCGAAGCGCTTTGTGGAATCCCGTATTAGCGTCCAACACGTTGAGAATGGGCTGCCGGAATTTCTTCCAATCTTCTTCGTTGGCCGAAACCCACATGAAGACAGCGACGAAAGAAACGACCCCATACATTGCGCGCACGCTAAAGGGGATCGGCGGATAAATACGGAACTTGAGATAGGTCTGGACAAAAGCCCAGAACAAAACGCCCTGCCAGAACCGCGGAATGGTCATTCCCATGGAATTGGCCAGGTAGCTCAGGCCGGTAAAGCCGGCGACGAACACCGCCAGCTCGCTCAGCACCTGCATGGGCATGTAGCCCTCAACGAGCCTGACGGTGTTCGATGGAACTACTCCGAAGATCATACCGATCAACATGAGCAGTCCAAGGACGCCAATCAGGGCCCCGACTGACATTAATGCTTTCATGTCCTCATCTCCCTTTCTTCCGCAATAGCAACCAGATTACTACTCTCCAATCCTAGGAGGCCTTGGGTGGTTCCTTTCCTTCCTGAACCTGCGAGAGGTAATCTACAAGCTTCTTTAGTGCTCCGGCGCTCAGTTTTTGCCCAAATACCTTTGGCATCGTGTTGTCAGGGAAACCCTTCACGACATAAGCGCTAGGCTCTACGATCGATTCCATGATGTAGTCGGGCACACTCTTGGCCTTACCTTTATAATCCTTATCCTTGATCCGCAGAGGAGCATTAGTCCCCTCGACCAGCTTAGGACCAATCGTTCCCGTTGCACCGGCGATTCCGGGAATAGTGTGGCAAGCCACGCACTGGCCCTTTGCAAAAATTTGATCGACTGGCTCCGTTCCATCAGCCATCAGGGCTGCTCCACCACCCCCAGCTGCCTTGTCACCTTCTGTCGGTGGCTTCGGGCGGTCGGACTCCGGAATAAACTTCTCATAAGATTTCACAATTTCGTCAAACCCAGGGGCTTCGCGTCCCTCTCGGACATACAGCCACGTATCGACGGCAGCCAATTCTGGGAGGCTCAGGGAAATTGGAGGCTTGTGAATGGCCGGCATTGGGCTTTCTTTATCATTCGTTCCCTTCACGCCAAAACCAGCCACGACAAAGCAGCTAGGGCAAGCGTGCGACTCAGCAATGTACTGAATCCCGTTTTCCGCCGTACCAGACCCTGCAAATGCTTCTTTCTGATTGCTGTCGCGAGCAGCTGGGTTACCCTTATGGTAGCGAGGGTCATTGATTTGCGTTTCCGCTCTCTCGGGGATTCCATCGAGGTTCGGGGCCCGCTCGCCAAGCATGCCTTTATGGAAGGCATGACAGAGAGGACATTGACCTTTGCCAATGGCTCCCTGGACCTTATTCTGACCGACACCGCCAAAGATGATTTTTTCACCTTCGTCAGCCAACTCGGTCTGGGGCATGTTACTAAAATCCTTCTTTTCTTCGATGGGAGGAAAACCACCTTCCACCTGAGGCAGCCAGTTTCCGTATCCAGACAAGGCCGCCGCGATGAAAAACATGAACCCTCCGATTTTCAGCAAGGCGCTGATATTCGTAAAGTAGAGGGCCATCATGAACGTCATGGAGGTGATCAAGACAAGAGAAACGGGCAGCAATCTCGATTCACCGAAAAAGTTCATCTTGTAGTTGGCAATGGCCATAAAGAGGAGCAATGCTCCCCAAAAACCAATGAATGTCTTGAAGACCGCTCGCTTGTTCGCAACTGGGTCCGAGATGGAGGCCTTAAAATAAAACATTAGGCCGACTAACAGGCCCAATGCTGGCCAGCCCATCGACAAGGCCGATTTAATGAGTTCAATCACAGCTCAAACCTCCTGCAGGAGGGGAAGGCTCCGGTTAGCCAAGCAACACGGAGGCCTTCCCTCATTGATTCATTTTCTGTGCTTTGATTAGTGACCAACTGCCGGCGCCGTAGCGCGGCCAGGGACAGCAGCCTTCGCCTCCACTGGCGCTTTTTTCGCGGCCAGGGCACCCAACCAAAACACAAACATGATGCTGATCCAAAAGAACAACACGTTCGCAGAAATCATGTTCGCCGCAAAGCCAACCGTGTGTGTGTAGGCCCATGGTGAATTATCACGCATGATTTCGTTGACGTGCCAGAAGAGCCTGACAGACGATCTGATATAGCCCATCAAACCCATCATCCACGTAAATGCCGTGGCAAGCATGATGAGCGCATACTGTGATCGAGCGGAGATCTTACCCCACTCAATCGGGCCCATTTGCTTGGCCCCCTTCATCATGACGCTGTTAAGCGCAAACATGAAGAAGAGACAGGACAGAGTCGTGGCCACCTGAGGCACAGACAGACCAACACGAACGTTCGCTGGAATGTAATAGCCATACACGGCCAACATGATAATGTTGAGGTAGGCGAAGAAGAAGAAACAGCCCATGAAGATATTGCCAAATTTTGCCCAAGATACCGTCGAGACCTTATTGCCACGCATGTACCATACGAAGCTTAAGACGGTCGTGGTAATGATCACGTTAATACCACCGTTCTTGGCCGACATAACACCATAGTTACCAAGCACGGGATGCTGCTGACCACCCATCGCCTTCAACTCCGCCGGAGTCATGACGATGGTATGCGGCGTAATGAACACGAGATAGCCGCAAGTCAGGAGGAAGACCAGGTACTTAATGTAGCGCTGATACTTTTCTGCACCACGCATACGCCCCAAGGCCTGCCAGAGGTAATAGTTGGTACTCAAAAACAGGATGCCGATCATGGTCGCCTGAATGATAAACAACCAGGCAAGCAGTCCACCCATCAACGTGATGCCCATCTGCTGCCGATACGCATACACCTCACGCATCAGCCAGTAGCCAGCGAATGGAAGGGGAATCAAAAACGCCACACCCAAAGCCATGGCAATGTAACCCATCCAGTCGTAATGAGCGCGCTCCTCATCGGTCTTGGCGGACAAGAAGCGGTAGGCCGCGTAAGCCGCAACGACACCACCTCCGAACGCCATGTTACCGAGAATGCGATGCAAGTTAAGGGGATTCCACAGCGCAGTGTGGATGACGTGCCAGATATTCCCGAGATAACGCCCCTGCTCATCAACACCAGCAGGAGACATCATGAAGCCGATCCAGGAATTGGCGAGGAACATCAGAATCGTACCAATGACGTTCAGGACCACCGACATGCTGAGGTGAATCCACTTCAGGAATCCCTCCTTCATCTTGTCCCAACCGTAATAGTAGATGTAAAGCGTTCCGCTCTCAGCCACGAACATCAACGCATAGATGTGCATGACCGGCCTGAAGATACCAGAGAGGTATTGGAAAAAGGCCGGATAGAGAGTCAAGAAGGTGAAGATCAAAATTCCGCCCAGGATGGCGGTCAACGAATAGGCCGTCAGGCTGATTTTGATAAAGTCATAGGCCAGCTGATCATACCGCTTAGCCATAGCCTTATCTTTCGTCACCACGCCCATGAATTCGATGACCATACAGAAGATCGGCACGGCCAACACGAAGCTACCGTAATACAAATGCTGCTGGTTGGCGAACCACAGCAAGACGCGACTTTCAAAATTGTATCGCGGGTAATCCTTCTCACCGTCAGTTGTCTTGGGGGCCGGAGGCCCCGAGACAATACCTTCCGTTTTGTAATAGACGTCCTTGCCCTTCTCAATCTTTGCTTCACCGCCCTCTTTCTTGGCATCAGCGGCCGGAGCGCCACCGTCACCGGCAAGGGCAGGGATCGCAACCAGGATGGGCATGAGGAGGAGGCCGATCATCGCGCACAGCGCCATGATCGACATCAACTTCGTGCGGGTTACAGAGCCCATGGGTTACCTCCTTGATACATCTCGTATGTGAACAACAAAATCAAAACCTTATCTCCCCAATTACTTCCGAAGGAGATACCAAAAGTCCAACCCTTGCGCATCCATCAAAAAGTGATCAACAGCCGCAAAAAACGAGACGCAGATCAAGATCGAGACGACGAAATACACAATTGTTTGGCCCATCTCAAACCCCCTTCAACTTAGTAAACGTTTCCCATGGCCAGGATCAGCACGGGCACTGAATCCCTCCGAACCAATAAAAAAACCAGAGACTCACTGCCAGGGTGATGTAGAAAATCATTTTTCCGATCTTAATTGAGATGTCGTCCTGAGCAGCTTCCATCTTGATTCCCCCAACGGTTTAAGTACGTATTTTAAATTGACACACCAACTATGCTGTGTTAATCAAAATCCCTCACCCACCTGATTTTTAAAGGGATTTTTATGGCGAAAAACTCAAAAGTGTTCGACATTATAGTTTTGGCTGGAATGGTTGTCAATATCATTTTGGCCGTGTTTCTGATCCTCTACTACTTTGATTTTCTATGATTTTCTCACCCTTCCCGCCCTCAGACATACGGCCCTTCCCCACGCTGGATTGAGCACAACGAAACCCAATCGTTTCGTCACGAAAGTCCGCCATCATTTTACTGCGAGCGGTGATACGCAAGTCTGATCCTGAACTCGTGTATCCCGCTCCCCTCAATACTTTGTACGTTCCATATTCAGGACTTTCAGGGTTCCGGTCAGAAGCCGCGGCATAGGCTCCTTCGAGATACCAATCCTCCACCCACTCCATCACGTTCCCAGCCCCATCCATCACGCCATAAGGACTGACATCGCTTCGCACTCGCCCCACCGGAGCCGCCACATCAAACCCATCGTCAACACGAGCCCAGTTCGCACCGCCAGGCATTTCTACGTTGCCCCACGGCCACAGACGACCGTCGGTGCCACGCATGGCCTTTTCCCATTCAGCCTCGGTCGGCAAGCGCCGCCCTCGCCAGGTGCAGTAGGCTTTAGCATCCTCCCAGGAGACATACACCGCCGGCTGGTTCACCCCACGCATACGCCCAGGATTCTTGGCATACCGCGAGGGAGGCCCAGATTTTCGATGGCCCGTCGCCTTCACGAAGGCCGCATATTGCGCATTGGTTACTTCATAGCGATCGATGAGGAACTCATCGAGATAGATCTGCCGCTCCGGCTGCTCATCGAACCCGCCCTGATTCGTCCCTCGAATGAAGGGCCCCGCAGGGATGACGACCAATTCTTCCGGCAGGGGCTCTTCGGGCGATGCCTCTGAAGCGGTGCCAGACACTGCCTCTTCAGAATGCGTTGATGCCGCCTCAAATGGAGTGGAAATCGTTCCGCGAAGAATGGCGATAATAGGCAGACTCGCGGCAAAGAGCACCGCGAAGAGGAAAACCACTTTAAAGCGCGTTTCCAGCATGCCGTGATCGACTACTTCACCACCGTGTCGACATCGACATCTTTCGCACAACGAAATCCAACCGTGATGTCATGCCGCCACGGTCTCGCCTGGAATCGCTTGGAAGATCGCACATTTCGTTTTGTTTCTCTCCAGGAACCACCGCGAATGATTCGCTGCTCACCCTGGTCTGGCCCCTTGGGATCTCGGTAGGGCGAGGCTCGATAAAAGTTTTCATCGTACACATCCGCTACCCATTCACCGACATTTCCCGTCATGTCGTAAATTCCATAGGGGCTGCGCCCCGATTCGAAGGAACCGGGAGGGGCGAGGTAGCGAAACCCGTCTTCGGTGCCGTCGATGTTCGCGTATCCGGAGACAAACTCATCGCCCCAAGCATAACGACGCTTCCCCTCTCCACGGGCGGCTTTTTCCCACTCCGCCTCAGTCGGCAAACGCTTTCCAGCCCATTTGCAAAAAGCCTCTGCGTCATCCCACGTCACTGCAATGGCAGGATAGTCAGGCTTCAGCAACTTGGCCGGATCGTCTTCAAAGACCTCAATTTTTCGCTTCACCCTTTTCGTCATTTTGAGAAAACGGTCGTACGCGTCCTGTGTCACTTCATGCTTATCAAGGAAGTAGGTCTTCAAATAGACTTGATGCTCAGGCTTTTCATCCGGGTCACTGTCATTATCACGGCTCCCCATGACGAACGGGCCTTCGGAGATTTGCACCATTTCCCGGCCATCATCCCCGATAAGGGTCTTGTACATCGAAAAATCCTGCGCGATGGGCGCGGCAACGGGCTTGGCTTCTGATGCAATAGAGAGGGCCAATTGGCGCATCTGCTTGGCCTTATAGGACTCGTAGACCAATCCTCCGATCATCAGAATGAACGACCCAAACACAAAGATAATCGACCCGATGAGCACACCCCGATTTTCCATCGCCTTACTCACGCCTCATGATTTGGTCACTGCCGAGTGAGCCGCGCCTGCGTCCTCACTTTCCTCAACCTGTGCGGCTTTTCTGGCCGCTCGCACATCCAGCAACATCGAAATCTGCACACCGAGAAAGCCCCCCATGGCTGCCCCGGCGCCTGCCCCAAATGAGACCTTTTCCAGCCCGGCGATCATCCACGCGAGGAGGCCGCCCAAGACTGTGCCGACCAAAATACTGGCCAGGAATCGGCGTCCGCCAAGAAAGCCGACCACGGCGCCAAGCAACACACCAACTCCGGAGGTTACTGGAATGGATGCCGCACCGAGAAAAGTACCGATCAGCGCCCCGACCGTGCCCATGACCACGATGCCGAAGGCCAGATCAAATAACATATTGGTTGAGGGTCGACTCATCTCCGCCACGCAATCCTCATAAACCCGAGCTCATAAGCAATTTAGTTAGCCGGGCCCACCGTCACCGGGCCAAAATCGATTTCTACTCCAGGCCCGGCAAACAGGGAGATCCCCCAGGCTTTTTCCTGCGGCTCATGTTTGTGAATGCGCTTGAAGTCTTCGTAGACATTCACCCGCTCTTCGACCCACTCTCCGACCGGCAACACCCCGCTCTGCACGACCAGCTCCGAACCACTGAACATGCCGCCCTCGACGAACGTTCCCTCAGGTTTTCCAGCGCTCCAGATATATTTGGTAAAGACAGGAATGAACATGAGATCCGTATCCAACGAAGCGTACACGGCCGCCACAGGCTCAGAACCATTTGGAGCCTTGTGGAGACGCCACCGCCAGGTCAGGATCGGATACGCCTTTGGATCCCAATCAATTTTGCGCTTCTTGATACGCTGTCCCGCATCCTTAGCCGCCAGGAATTTCTTGCCATCCTCCGATTGAATCTTGTACGCGTCCCTACCCTTCGCCTGGCTACGTTGATTCTCATGCTGCCAATCAATCGGAAATCCGCCTTGGTCAGCCGATTGAAAATCTTCTAATACCAGGACTCCAGGCTCAGCCGCAAAAGCCACATCACCCTGCCCCAGAAGCGACGACCATCCCATCAACCCCAACAACCCTATCGCACCGACCAACATCCTCATTTCCATCCCTGCACTCCTCATCACTTGCCTATCCTTCATGCGAAGGAGAGGGCAAAAAGCCCGCCTCTTTCTCCGCACTCAGATCCTCATGCATCACCGGCTGCTGTCCTCGTTGGCACACCCAGAACAAGAAGAAGACCGCTCCCCAGAAGAGCACCATATTAATGGTCACCATCTTGGCGGCGAACCCAAGCGTCGGCGTAAATGCCCAGGGGGACGTGTCCGGCATCAACTCGTTCACGTGCCAGGCCAACCGCCCCGAGGAACGGATGTACCCCATCAACCCCATCACCCACGTGAACGCTGCGGCCAGCCCAAACAGCCCCACCATTCCGCGAACCGAAATGTGTCCCCATTGCACCGGGCCATGAATCGTCGCGCCACGTAACATGCGACGATTGAGTAGCAACCCCAGCGTGACCACCAAAAGGGTCGTCACAGCCTGCGGCCCAGACAGCGCCACGCGAAGACTCGCCGGCAAGTAGAAGCCGTAGACCGACAGCCCGATGATGTGGGCTACCCCGAGGCCGAAGAGCGCGGCCAGCGCGAGATTTCCCGCCCGAACCCAAGAGATGGTCATCGTCCGATTCGCACGACGGTAATAGATATAACTCAAGGCCGTGATACAGATCATGACATTGACCGCGCCGTTCTTGGAGGACATCACCCCGTAATTGCCGATCACCGGATGCTGGGCCCCGCCCATAGCCTTGACTTCAGTGCCGGTCATCAACAACGTATGGGGAGTCAACCAGATAAACAAACATCCGGTCAGTGCCAGCAGCAGATACTGGTAGTAGGGTTGATAGCGTTCCCCGCCGCGAATCCGTCCCATGCTCTGCCAGAGATAATAATTCACCCCCAGAAACAGGGCGCCGATCAGCAATGCCTGCACGACAAACAGCCAGGTCAGCAGGCCGCCCATCATCGTGACACCCATGCTCTGACTGTAGGCATACACGGATCGCATCAACCAATAGCCGGCAAACGGCATCGGCAGCAGCGCGCAGACCGTGACAAATAGAAACACGTATCCCACCCAATCATAATAGGCGCGCTCTTCCTGACTTTTCCCGGAGAAAAATCGATAACAGGCGTAGGCCAAGACGACTGCACCGCCGGACATGATATCCGCCAGAAACCGATGGAGGTTCAGCGGACTCCACAATGCCGATCGCAGCAGATGCCAAGGATTGCCCAAGTACCGGCCCTGCCCGTCAACCCCGGACGGCGCCATCATGAACGCCGACCAGGCATTTGCCAGCAGTAACAAGGAGGTACCGAACACCACCGCAATCACACCAATCGACAGATGCACCCACTTCGCGCCGGGCTCTGCCATGCGATCCCAGCTGTAGTAATACACAATCGTCAGTGCGGTGGTCCCCACAAACACCAGCGCATACAGCGGCATCATGCCCTTGAAGGTGCCCCCCATGTACTGCATGAAACTGGGATAGAGCGTGATAAACATCGTCAGCATTACACTGCCGACGACGGCGGTGACGGACAAGGCCAGCAACGCGACCTTCAGCAGATCCTGGGCCAGTCCGTCATATCGCAAGGCCATCGCGGGATTCTTTGCGACCAGCCCCAGCAGTTCCAGCAACACACAAAAGATGGGCAACGCCAGAACAAATCCGCCAAAGTACGTATGCTGTTGAATGATGAACCACATCAGCAGCCGGCTGTCGAGGGAACCGACCTGCGGGTAGTGATTGTCGTTTGCCGTCGGCGCCGAAGGCCCACTGGGCACACCGGGGGTGTGGAAATACACATCGGCGGAAGGGTCCGCAGCCATCAGCAGCGGCGGACTCACCAACAGCGCACCGAAGCTCGACAGGAATCCGCATAGTACCAGCACAATCACGAACGGAACCGACACATGTTTCGTCATGACGACACTCTCTGGCTATTCTTCTCAAAAACGGTTGCAGATTCATGGAGAGCCGCACCCGCAATGGCTTCGCGGGATTTACCCAAGATGCCCATGACAAACGGGCACCGCAGCAATGCACTGGGTACACCTCCCGGTTGACGACTTTCAATCTCTCGCCGATCGCCGAGATAATAACAATACAACGCCATCATGCCGCCGACGAGGGCGGCCACACAGACATGGAAGCCCGCGGAAAGCATCGGCTGCCGTAAGAGGTACAACCCCACTCCGACCAACACCAGATAGTAGGTTGCGGCAAAGGCCAATCCTGGCCACCACCAGAACTTGACGAGTTCCCTCCATTGAGTTACGGCCAACCTGGGCCTCCACGCTCCCCGCTCTGCTTGACCGGCAAAGAAAGCTAGGAGCCCGACCGTCCCTGCCGCCAGCGCTACGACACCGGCTTGACCGAGTACCGCCCAATCCCCATCAATCAGCGTCGCCGTCAGGACCGACAGGCTGGCGCACCCCACCGTGCCAGTTATCACCCAGGTAGCAAGCGATTGGTCGGCCCGCTGCAGCAACCCCCACAGCGCCGCACCGTCCGGGAACGTCACGAATGGCCGCCCACTCGATTCAAGCCACCGAACGTACCCGATCTCGAATGCGTCGCGAGCCACGGCTGAACTGGGAATGATGAGGGCCATCATGGCCGGCCCATCGGGATGTTTGAGATAGTCGTATCCCACCAACCATAACAAGGCGAGAACCAGCAATGACAACTGAACGCCGTAGACAAATCCAATCCAGGCGACAATCCAGCCAATCCGACGCACTCCGTCCAACGCAACTAATTCGGTAAATGGCACGGCCCGCCCGACGCGATAGGCGCACAAGGCTGTTGCCATGGAAACCAGGCCGCACAGCAACAGCAGCGTCAGCGGATCGGCAAGAGAAAACCCCTGTTTTGCGGCCCGATAGACCGCAAACGCTACCAACCCGGGGACGAACATCACGAGACGTTTACGTTTGCGAACCGAATCGTCCGTGACGGCAAGCGTCAAACTTGGAAGTACCCGTAATGCCAATCGATGCAGCATGATCTAGACGGCAAGGTGAGACGAGGAAAGGCCCATTCCGCCCCTCACTACTTCCTGCGCTCCTCACGTCTCATTGTTTCTGAGCTGCCATACCGAAATATCGTGCTTTCACTTCTTCCATCAACGCCACCGTGACCACACGAGCGCCACGATCGACGGCCGTCCGTTCAAGTTCAACCCGTGCCATAGCTCGAACGGGTGCCGGCACATTCGCGAGCCGCTGTTCCGCATCTGGATCCCAGGCGACGACATCGCCGGTTTGCGCCTGGTCGATCAGATCATAGGTGATCACCCGCTGCTGCCTGGCCTTGGCAAACCCCTCCACCAGCTCACGTAAGAAGGGCGCAGCATAGGGAGGAGTTCGATCCAACCGATGTTTTGCATCATCAGACCACATGAGCCGATCGACGAGCCCGTCAACTTGTCCCGCCGAGACCTCGATGCCGACCAGCCAACGACAGGGGCGACATTCCGTCCGGACAAACCAGGTCGGTTGTCCGTCTTCCGCCAGTCGCTCCTCAACCCCTTCGGTATGCATCCAGCCGCCGCAGCCGCATACAAGCATAAACCGTGACTCGCTCCGTGGCCCGTATCGATATCCCTACCCGATTTTCCCCGGATAGAAGATATACAACATGGCGTAGGTAAAAGTTCCCGTCAGAAACAAGATGCAGTAGACAATCATGGTGAAGCGGCCAAGCGCACGATGTCGCTGACCGCCGTCCGGCCAGATACGCTGAATACCCATTTCAACCGCGAAGACGATAGCCACGAGGACGAGAAACCCGATGTAGACCTCCAGCTTGCGCATGGAAAATCCAGCCGACATCACCCGTGTCCCGAAGAGGACGACGACCAGAGACAGGAGTGCCGCGAAGATTAGGCCGACTTTCTTCCACGAGGTCTGCAGCAGCGAGGCACTCAGGACGCGGGTTCCACCGATGAACTGTTGAGATCGAAATCCCAACACGATCATGTAGACGGCCATGACCAGTCCGATGATCACCAGAATGATATGGATGGTGAGCACAGGGATAAAGACATAGTCGTACAAGGCTTGCGACCCGCCGAACCCTTCCTTCCCCTCAAACGCCAAGACCCCTAACTGTCGAAACAGATAGTAGGCGGTAAAGAATCCTACCATCGTGATCATGCCGCCCAGCATCAACCAATGATGAGGATGTCCTCGATGCTGCTTTGCTTGAATCCACCCGATGATGAACAAGCCGGTGAACAACGTAGCCATCAACTGGCTGAGATCGGCCCCCATCGTGGCATGGGTTCCAAAAAATCCGGGCTGTCTCAGAAATTCAAACATGGCCGTTCCTACACTACCTGTGGTTTGAAGCCCTGCACCACCGCGGTCCGTTCAATTTCCTCGACCGAGACATATCCGCCATCGTGCATCCATTGCATGGCCTCTGCGGTCCGGTAGCAAGCCCCCTGCTCAGTGTTCACGAGGATATGCACCGCAAACGCCGCCGTCCACGCCGGGCTCGTACCAGCCGCATCAAGGAACCGGTCCTTGATGACCAAACGTCCACCGGGATTGAGGTGCCCATGAATCTTTTTTACCAGTGCCGCATTCGTCGCAAGATTCTGGTAGTGCAAAATGTCAGACATTAAGACCACGTCATAGGGACCGCCAAGGGAATCACGATTAAAATCACCAGATTTGAGTGCGATCCTGCCTTCGAGCCCTGCGTCTTTCACCGTCCGTTCCGTCAGCGGGAGAGTGGTGGCCAGATCAAATACCGTGGCAGACAGCCCCGGATACACCCGACAGAATGCAATGGCATTGGTTCCTGCCCCGCCGCCCAAATCCAACATGGTCCGAGCCTGATTAAGCCCCAACCGCTTCGCCAAATCTGGCCCGCTTTGCTGTCCAATGCGATGCAGAACGGACAATACATTGGCCCCTAAGGCTGGATCCGTCTCAAACACATGACGGCTGACGGGGGAACGGCCTGTCCTGATGGCCTCTTCCAGCTTCCCCCAGTTGTCCCACTCCGCATCATGGAGCAGAAGCAAGTGCCCGACATATTGCGGCCCATGCTTGACCAGATGGGTCATCGCCACCGGCGTGTTCGCATAGACGTGCCCACTTTTTGACAGGAGGCGTATGGCCACCAATGCGTTCAGGAGCAATTCCAAGGTGCGTTCATCGGCACCGAGCTGCTGAGCGAGTTCCGCTGCGCTGCGTCCCTGGCAATCCAGCAGCGAAAAGACACCTAACTTCACGGCAGTCAAGAGAATTTTCGTCTCCCAGTAGTACCCTAACTGGAAAACTTCGGCGAGAGATAATTCGCGAGGCACGGATCCCCCACTTCAAGAAATTGGCTTAGAAATTGGTCATCTTACCCAGTTCAGAAAGAGAAACGCAAGGCGAGCGACTGGCAGGCTCGGCCACTTCGTCTCCCCACTCTCGCAGGCGACCAGGCAAGATATTGCAGCGAGGATCACGGGCTGAACACCTCCTCAAACGTTGCGCGAATCATCGAGAACGAGAAAGTGACACAAAGAAAAAGGGCAGTGGCTCGCATTGAACCACTGCCCTTCTCTAAGCGGGCTGTCCCGCCTCAGATCTGAGGGGAATCGACTACTTGATTTCAGCCTTCAAGTTAGCGGTTCCGCCTTCGGCCACTTCAATTTCAAACTCGTTGAGCTTGCCCTTGCCCACGAACGGATGCCAGACAACCACCTTGTGCTTGCCGGCAGGTACGCCCGGGATCTCGAATGAGCCGTCATCCTTCACTACTGCGTGGTACGGATTCCACACCGGGAGGAAGAATGACTGCATGAACTCGTGCTGGTCGCACTGCAACCGATAGAAACCAGCCTTTTCGGCGCCGCCACGGAACGTCACCGGCTTTTCCAACTTGTCACCCTTCTTAGCCAAACCGATGTTGAAGCCGGTGGCCGAGGTGGAACCCTTCACCGTGAAGCTGTGCGGATTGTGCAAGACGCCCGCAGTAGACTTGGGATCATCAGGGTCGGCATCCTTATTCTCAGCGCGGAACGGTTTGTTGTTCACCACAACGCCACTAAACGGGAGGAATTCGCAGAATTCCGCCACCACGTCCGTGCCCTTGAAACCGTCCTGGAAGGCCTGATCCTCAATATCGACTACGGCCACAACCGCACCCTTCAACCCGCCATCCTTGGCCACTTCGATGGTCTTGAGGAAGCGCTTATCGCCATCCATGAGGCTCTTGTTCGGGTTCTTCGGGCAAAACTTCGGGTTCGGGAACTTTGAGAAGGAAAACTCCTTCTGCTCGGCCTTCCCGGGATAGGTCACTTTCCCGGCGATCGTGCCTCCGGCAAATGAGGTGAGGGGCGCAGCCAAAAATGCTGCGGCCGCAACGCCGAACACTACTTTCATCGCACCCTTCTTCATGTCACTGCCTCCTTAGTAATGAACATTAACCGAAACCGAACAGCTACTCCGTCACCACTTGACCACAAGGGCTGGTGAGCATGACCCCTTGCATGACAGTCCATGACATTTGGCGTGGCTTTCCCCTGACCACACCAGGCCCCTAAACATTTCTCTATACTGGAATCCGACTCGCACTGTCAACTTTAAATCTAGCCGGCCGTAGTGAGCAGAATTATGATTTTACAGGATTGAGCACGGGCTTCGTGCGTCCCATAATTCTCACGATCGCCCCGCCCACCGTGGCCCGAACCGCATCGTCTTCATCGTGCAAAGCAGCCTTCAATATCGACAAGGCTTCAACCCCTCCGATTTGCCCGAGCGCCCGTGCCGCGGCAATGCGGGGGCGCGGAATCGGATCTTTCAGCAGACCAGCAAGAAACTCCACCGCAGCTCTGGTATTGGCGCCATGAGCTCGCCCAGCGGCCTTCCCGGCAGCCGAGCGAGTTCCCGGATCGTTATTCAACACCAAATCATACAACTCTTGGGCAATAGAATCGAATGGCTCCTCAACCCGAAGGAGCGCCGACACCACCGCTGCCTTTACCACAGGATTACGATCGGTCAAAGCCTTTCTCAACGCAGCCAATGAGTCCTTCCCCCCCAACTCACCTAAACTGATCGCAGCCGAGGTCTTCACGGCGGGAATCTTATCTTCCAGGGCTTGCTCCAAAGCAGGGATGCCCTGAAGCGTTCCGAGATCACCTAACGCCGATGCCGCGGCTCCTCGCACAGAAGGCTGCGGGTTGGTCATCGCCTCCAGAAGAATCGGAAGCCCCCTCGCATCCTTCAGTTCGCCTACCATCCGCAACGCTGCAGCGCGCTCCTCAGGATTTGGGGCCGATGCCGATTTCTGTATGACATCCCACAGCGCGGTTTGTCCGGTATGATAGAGCGCGCCGGCAGCAGCCAACCGCACAGCCGGCTGTTCGTCCTTCAGTGCCTTTTCCAACAACGGGATCACCGACCGGTCGCTGCTTTTCCCCAACGCCTTCAGCACTGTTACTTTCACCAGACCAGCCTGGTCTTCCAATGCATTACGCAATCGTGGCGACCGTCTCCCGGCCTCGAGTCTGCCAAGCGCTTCCGCAGCTAAGGCCCGGACCAGACCAGATCCATCGCTCAAACCATCCTCCAATGCGGGGATGGTGTCCGGAGAGTCGATATCTTTCAGGGCCGTATACGCAGCCCCGCGCATCTGTTCGCGCATGTCCTTTATCAGCACATACACGAAGCCCAGCGCGACTTCTTTCAGGAGCGCCCGATCTTCTTGTTTCACATCCTGCTCAAGCCGTTCATATTCTGGCAATGCGTCCTTCGGCTTACCGAGGAGGATCAATGAACGGACCTTCAAGCGTCTCAGCTCAGGCTGAGCCCCCTTCTCCTTGGTGACCTGATCAATAAGGTCCAATGCTTCCCGATACTGTTTTTTGTCAAACGCCGCTTGCACATCCCTAGCTGAACTGGCACCGCAGGTCTCCGACCCAAACCCGATCAACATCAGAGAGAACATGGCCAGGGCGACGCACCGTCCCCCGACAGCCCCCCCGGTTTTCTCGCTTTGCAACACCATCAAGTCCCTTCCTGACCGTCGCCGGCCCTTTACCCTCGTTCTCGTGTTGAGGATGGCGGAAGCCAACGTTGATACCCAGTCGGCGCCTCAAAATAATAGTCCGGTTGAGGAGAGAGCCGGATCCGCACATATTCGATGGACCAATCACGGTCCTGACTGACCAATTTCAACACAATTCCCGTTTCGACATCGACCCACTCATAAAACCGCTCACTCCGGCCGTTGTAATCCACCCCAACCTCATACAGTCTGGAGGCTCGCCCGATGGTGGTGGCATCACCTATCAGAGTCCGGCTTTGCTCTCCAGGAAGGTTGGATTGAATCGGCAGGATTTCCTCAGGCTTGACGGGAACCGGAAGAATTTGCCGGCGCTGGGCCAGCACAAACCAGGACTCACGTTTATCCAATCGAATGATTTCTATACTGGAATAGCCGAGTTCGGTTTTGACCGCATACTTGTACTCCAGCCGAATGCGGTCATTCTTGGCAAACACCTGAGCTTCGAACCGTCGCCCTTCCACCCGCTTGACCAAGGAAGCAGAAAACTCCACCGACCCAGGAGAGGAGGCAGCCGCGGCAGTCTCATGCGACCAAACGGACGCGGCACCAAGAAGACAGAGGCTCATGGACAACCAGCCTCCGACGGCCCAGTGCCGAAGACGGTCCCAGGCTGGACTAGTGCTGATGCTCCACCAACGGCTCAATTTCAACGGGGTGGCCCAACGATTCGAGACCAAACCGTGGATTATCCATCACTTTGTAGGAAGTGCGGTTTCCCTTTGGAGCCTGCAAGGCCACTTGTTCAGTTGTGGTTCCGTCCGGGGAAATCGTAATGGTACGGGTGGCCCCCGGCCCTGCCTGCGGATGCCATACCACCATTTGATAGGTGCCCGGCGGGATATTCTCGATCCTGAACGCGCCCTGCTCATCCGTCACGGCATAATAGGGATTGTTCACGGCCATGGCCCAACTCTCCATATATGCATGGAAGCCGCACTGCATGTAGAACGTCCGACGGCCTTTATTCAAATAGATCGGGCCCACCAGGGACTTTCCCGGCGCATGGTTGTGGACTGCGCGCATGTTGCCGCGTTGATGCTGGTGATTCAAAATCAACGGGGTGTTGAACAACACCCGTGCTCCAGCCTCGGGCGAAGTTTCATAGCCTTGGATGTCGTGCATCACGGGATCCATATTCACCACTTCCACCGCGTGGCCATTTCGCACGATCGTAATCCAAGGCTGGAACATGCAGTCGCGTGCCTCGATCAACGGCACAGACATGTCAAACGGCTTTCCGGACTCAGCCCCCTCCAGCGTAACAATTGCGTTCTTCAATCCGCCCGCCGGCGCCACGATGAAATCACGCAGGAGACGCCATCCCTTGCCGTTCGAGATCCGTCCACAGTAGGTTGGATCCGGAAACGTGATCAGATTAAATCCTTTGGGTTCAGGAATCGCTCCCGCCAGCGTCACTGTCCCATCCAATGTCCCGCCGTGCTGCACGTCGATCACATCATAGGCTCCAGCCGGCGACACCATGTGCCCCAACCACATCAAGGCGGCCACTGCGAGGGTATGAACCTTCTGAGTTGTATTCAGCTTCATGACCTTCCTTACCTCTGATGCAGGCGCTGCTAGGGAACCTGCCGTTCCAGCGTTGGACGGATGTCGACGAGCTTTCCAAGAGATTCCGGTCCGTAATGCGGATTATGCTCAATCGCGTGGACACTCCGACGCCCTTTCGGTGCCTCAAACGCGAAATCGACGGTAGACATCCCCTTCTCCGTGACCATGACTTTCTTCTGTAGCAAGGTTCCCAACCCTGGATGCCAAGCCATGAGGGTGTATTCCCCTGGCGGCACATCGGTGAGCGTAAATGTGCCGCCATCGCCCGTCACGGCATAATAGGGATTGTCGACGGCCAGGCCCCAACTTTCCATATAGGCATGGAATCCGCACTGCATCACGAAAATCCGGCGCCCTTTGGTCATGTGAATCGTTTCTTTCACTGGCTGGCCGGCCAGATGCTCATGGCTTTCCGCCGTGACGAATCGCTTGTGATGGGGATTCATAGGGAGCGGCGTGTTAAAGAGAACGCGTGGCCCCAGTTGAGAGGTTTCGTATGCCTGAATGTCGTGCATAACGGGGTCCATGTTCATGACCACCACCTCAGAGCCGTCTCTGACGACAGTAACAAACGGCAGGAAGCGGCAGTCACGAGCCTCAATCGTGAGGGGTTCGAATTTGAATGGCTTTCCCTTTGCGGCGTCCGTCAGCAAGACTACGACGTCCTTCAATCCGTTCCCGGAAGCCATCGAGAACTCATCAAGAACTCTCCACCCAGTACCGGTCGAAATGCGCCCGCAGTAGACAGGATCCGGATACGTGATTAGGTTATATCCCTTCGGTGTCGGCTTGCCCCCGGTCATCATGACCGTACCAGTGATGCTGCCGCCATCCGTGACGGTGATTTCCTCATAAGCCCATGATGAAGAAGAGAAAATGCTCAGAGCAGTCAGAAGAGCGAGTCCGATCATTCGCATAGATGGTCCCTCCAACAACGATGAGTGCGTGTATGGAACGAATGCCGATCGACCAAAGCACTTGGCAGATCATACACAATCCCCGTCCCATAACAAAAGGGGGGAACCCTCTCAGGCTCCCCCCCTCCTCACCTCGCGCGAGATGTAATCAGCTTACTTCGACGCGACTGGAATCGCGTGGGGAGTCGGCTGCTCCACCTCAGCACTCTTGGTTCCGGCACCGGCACCGGTCAGCGGCAACAGCCTGGTGTCACCGGACGGCAACACCCGAACATATCCCCACTGTCCAGACTGCGAATACGGCAACCGCTGGTTGCTGTACACATAGTCGCCGGGCAGGCGATACATCCCACCGGCAGACGGGATGAACGCATCGATCGCCTCCGAACCGGAGTATTCGACGACGCTGATCAAGTCGGCACCGCGCATGAACGGCTCAATCGGCCACTCGTGCTTTTCGACGCTGAACATTCCGTTTTGCTCATTGCTCACGCCCAGCACATGGATGCGTACTGGGTCGCCAGCATGGGCCTCGATGATCGGGGTGGCCGGATCTTCCGGTTTGTCCGCCTTACACGGCTGGAATACCTTGCCGAGCGAACACCCCTGCTCCTCACGGAACTTGTACGGCTCCGACCGGTAGTTGACGCCGGTCAAACCCGCCACATTCTGCACGTACGGCATGAAACTCGTGCCGATGATGTTGTCTTCATCCTGGAAGAACAACGCCACGTCACGGTAGTTCGCACGCATTTCATTGCCCGGGATGGACCGGTCAATGATCACGTCGGCCGCCCACGCATTCTTCGTGGACAGGTCGGCGCCGGTCTTCGGATCACGGTACTTTGATCCCTTCGGACCGACCACAATGGCCCCGAACAAGCCATTCCGCGGATTGGTCATGACATTACCCCAATCCCACACCAGGGATGCGGTCTCCCCGTTGAAGGGATCCGCATAATAGGTGTAGTCGCGCTCGCCTCCAGGCACCACGGTTTGGTCACCAGGATTGTTCCCGACGTTCGCCCCCAGGGAGTCCTTGGGATCGAAAGCAAGGCCGATCGCTGAGAAGGAGGCCTTGCTCGCCTTCATCTTATTCTTCAGGTGCACCTTGACGCAGTCACCAGCGTTCACCCGCAGGGTCAACGGCATCGGCTGTGCGCCGCCGGCTACCTTTGCGACATCCTCTTCCAAGGCGTAGATCTTGGCCTCAGGATTGGTTGTGAGAATCTTCCGCTCAAAGTCCACTTCGATTTCATCCGGCGCCTTCGGATTGAACTTCATACCGGGGAAGTCCATCGCGACGACGTTGAAGTGCTTCACCGGAGCATCTGCAGGACACACCGGCAAGGGCTTGGGCACTTCCCCCTTGTTAGAGAAGCCTGCTGGGAGTTTCTTCAGATCTGCCTGCTCCTTATCCAACACCCGAATGATGCCCCATCCGCCCTCGGAGAACTTCGAGGACCGGCCGTTGAAGTGGATGTAATCTCCGGCCAAATGCCGGCTTCCGCCCGCTTCAGGCACCACGAGGTCATAACGCTCCGCGATGCCGATGTGGATGGAATTCTTGCGATTGGCATCCGCCGCATACCGCTCGGTCCAGAACGTGTGACCGGACAGAGTCCAGACCATCGACTCATTCATGAGCGTGTGCAAGAGACGGAACACCATCGTATCGCCGACATACGCACGGAGCGTCGGCGTATACGGATCGCCATGGATCTGGCTATTGAAGGCCTGTGACACATCAGGATTGGTCGCTAACCGCTGTGCGATCGGCGCCGCCCTGAAGTTCAAGCCGCTGCCTGTGGTGTGGGTGCCACCATTCAGGAACGGCATCGGAGTCATATAAATCTTCTCCGGCATCATGAAGGACACGGTCTTTCCCGCCTCGAGCGCCACTTCAATCGGCTGCCCGGGAGGATTGCCCGCCGTCACAACGTTGACGGTGTGCGGCACCGTGTCATGCACCTGCACCATCAATTCGCGGAAGCTGTTGTTCACACCATGACCGACCGGCTCATTGGTATGAATATCAGCAATCGGCCCACTGCGGATCAATTTTCCGGTCTTGGGATCATGATAGGTCGATCCGACCGGTTCGGCGATAAAGGTCCCGAACCCGCCATGTGGCCAGGTGGTTGCGCCGAACGCATGGTCGTGCCAGAACACGGTCCCCACGTCCGCATCAACCCAGAACCGCTGACGCACGAACTCGACCGTGACGATGTCATTGGCCGGGTGATCGTTCTTCAGCCCTTTGGCCAAGGTGATCGTATTGCCATTAATGGCCTTGATACGCGAGATTTCATTGCCCTTCACATTGTCGGCACCAACGAGAAGCAACGTCCCGACATGGAACTGTTTCGCGTTCTTCACTGTGATCGTATTCGCGCCCTTCTTGGCGGCGGCGGTCACGACCGTGTTCATCGGAACCGGCAATCCCTTCGTGTTCTTCTTCTCCAGCATCGTGAACGGACGCACCGACTGTTCGTAGGAGAAGCCGGTGATCACGCCGTCGGACGCCTGGTTATCGAACTGCAGGAAATGCCAGTGGGTGTTGATCTTCGATGACTGGAAATTCGTGTAGTCATCGTCGTCCCACTCGCTGGTTAGGGTCCAGTCCACGCAATCGTAAATGTTGCCGCGGACGACCAACGGATACTTCAAATCATCGTTCTTCCGAATCTCCGCTTCTTCTTCGTGCAAGACATAGATCAAGCCGTTCGGATCAATGACTGGCGGCTCCTTGCCGATTTTCTTCGCAATCGTGATCGGAAGCTTGATGAAGTGGACATTGTAGTGCTTCCGTCCGGCATTCTCCGGGCAGAGACTCCAATTGCCGTTTTCACCAGGCAGCGCCTGATCGACGCTTTCCTCACCATTGGCATCCCGGCGGATCATCTCCAACCAAGGCGCGCCCACATGGTTCGGCGAGAACATGACGCGCCGGCCGAAATGCGGAGTGAGGTGAGGCCATGCCACTTTGCCGGTCAACGGCTCGAAGGTAATCGGATGCCGCTTGCCCGGGTGAGTGGATTTGTATTTCGGGTTGTCGATAGTGCTCTCAGGCTCGCTCAATGCACGCGTGCCTTCCCAAGCCCAATCCAACACCGTGGCGTCATAAGAAATCGTCTGGCCTTTTTCGTCATTCTTGTGGCCAGGCTTGCCCATCGTGGGCAACTGCATTTCCACCCAATCCTTGATGGTGATGGTGGCAGGATTCGACTTCCAATCGCTCTTGCCCTTCTCAACGATCTTGAAGGACTTACCGAACCAATCGACGGTCTGACCGACTAACTTGTCCGACGTAATCGGGGCCTTGATGCGGCCCTTCCGATCGGGCAACTCGAGCAGATCCGGCATGACGTCGTTACGCATGTCGCCCTGCTGTAGGGTGTTATACACGCGCCAGTAGCCCCACATGCCCGCCACATAATGGTGCGCCACGTGGCAATGGAAGAGAAAGTCTCCGGCCAACTGCTGACACAACCCCGAGCCGCACTCCGTCTCAAGGTCCAATGCTTCCGACGGCCCGATCACTTCCACGTCCACACGATCTGTCTTGGCGCGAATGACCGGGTATTTGACCGGCCCATTGGCACTGGTCGTCCACAGATTCATGTCGTCGATGGCGCGCGGGCTGCGCGGCCATCGGATGGTGCCGCCATGGGGATGGTGGCTGTGAAACACTTCCGATCCGCCATGCACCAGGCGGAACTTCGCCGGGTCACCCATGTACGAGCGCGGAATCGTCGGAGACGGGTCACCGAAGGTGTACGAGCTGTACCCCATCGACTCGTCCTCGAAGCCGAAGTATTCGTGCTGCACATGCATGTTGTTGATGCCGAACGGCTCGCTGCGATAGTTGATCGCGCGACCACCTGGACGGTAGGCATCGGTCAGGGGATCCCGCTGAGGCAGGAAATCGCCCTTCTTGTTGACGGGGCGGAACGCCTCATCGCCGACCTCGTGGTAGTAGAGGACGAACTCGCGGAAGTCTGGGCCGGTCCCATTCTTGATCATGACCTGCCAGCCGCTGGAGGCGGGCGTCGGAGCACCGGATCCCAGAGCTTCCAGGTACTCGGACCCGCGCGGCTCGACCACGAAGGACCCGAAGAGGCCCATCACGGTCAGTTCACGGTCATTGGCGAAGGTGTGGAACTGCCGGACACCCTCCTGGGTGCTCGGATGAATGTACCACTCGAACTCCCCGCTCTTATCCTTCTGGACGATGCTGTCGGAGTTCGTCGTGGCGGCTGCGGCACCGGTGGCACTCACCACCATGCTAGAACCATGGATGTGAAGACTGACGTCTTCGCCACCTTCTAACTTGTTGGTCAACTTGATCTTGACGCAATCACCCTGGTTACCGCGAATGGTCAGCGGCTGAATCCATTGGGCCTGTACGCCCGGAATCACCGCACCAGGATCAAACCCCTCCTTGTCGCGGGCTTCCCGATTCTTGGTTTCCTCCGCCCGAACCTTGTCCAGGTTTTCATCCAGCGTGTACATGTAGCCAGGATAAAAATCGAGCCATTGGTTGAGCGTAATCTCGACGTTGATCGCCGAGACGTTGTACTGCTTGACCGGCGCAGTGGCCGGGCACTTCCCGCCACCCGTCATTGCCACTGGTTCCACTCGCGGATCAGACATCAAGAGGAGGTCCTGACCGCCTGCCCCGTACTGGTGCATCATGGTCTGAGTATTGAACATACCCGTGTTGACCGCTTGCGCCTGCGGATCATGGGTCAAATGCTCCATGATCCGTTGGTGCTGCTGTTCGACCATCGCAGACCGCTCCGGCTTTCCAGCCATCGAATCTTCGACGATCGTCTGCCCTTTCAACTTCTCCGCCCACGACGGGAGTTGATGGGACATTGCTGTGTGTTGAGGCACCGCGTGGTCCGCGTGCAGCTGATCTTCAGCCGACGCGGCTAGCGGTAGGCACACAAGCGCACCGCCAGCGATGACGCTGAGGGCGCGCAATGTGACGCGAGTGAACCACTGACAATCCATGGACCGGCCTCCTTGGATAGAGTTGGAAGAGAAACTGAATGTTAAATGTTATGAGCGCCTACGAATTAGAACATGACAACCTCAGACCTTGCACAACGCCTTCCGGCTGTAATCCTGCGGCATCACGCGCGCAAGCCACTCCGTTGAAAACAGGTGCCGGAGATTACTGGAGTCCCTAGTCTCTGTCAACCCCCTCACCCTGTCGTGAACTTTCACGCCACATCGATTCTCCATTATCCATTCGCTCAGCCCAGTTCGCACACCGCGACAGGCTGTAATGGAATCATCGGACACCCTTCGACCGCAAGACAGAACCGCCGCGCTCCATTGTCTCTCTTCGGCAAGTTGAGGCATAATGGCGTATGATCTTGAAACGCTGGCTGGTTGGCCTGCCACTCAAGACGAAGGAAGCCGCTCACGAACGCCTTTCTAAGCGACTCGCCCTAGCCGTCTTTTCCTCCGACGCCCTCTCTTCAGTGGCCTATGCCACGGAAGAGATTCTGCTCGTCCTGACCCTCGCCGGGACCGCCATGGTCGGGTACTCCATTCCACTCAGCCTCTCCATCATCGGGCTGCTGATCATTCTGACCATGTCCTACCGGCAGATTATCTTTGAATATCCTGAGGGTGGCGGGGCATATATCGTCGGGAAATCCAACCTCGGCGAATGGTCCGGCCTGGTTGCCGCCGCAGCCTTAATGATCGACTACGTGCTGACGGTCGCCGTCAGCGTCGCGGCCGGCATTGCAGCGCTCACCTCCGCTGTCCCGGACCTGCTGCCGCATCGGGAAGGACTCTGCGTTGCGGCTATCCTGCTGGTGACGGTCGTGAATCTGCGCGGGGTTCGCGAATCAGGACAGTTTTTTGCCGTCCCGACCTACATTTTTATCGGCACCCTCGCCGCCATGCTCGGCGTCGGTGCCATTCAAATCGTGCTTGGGCACGCATCGCGCGTTGAGCCATTGCCCAGCATCGCGGCTGCGGAGCCGCTCACCCTGTTTCTTCTCCTCCGCGCATTTTCGTCCGGCTGCACAGCCTTGACCGGCGTGGAAGTCATCTCAAACGGCGTCTCAGCCTTTAAAAAACCGGAACCCCAAAATGCCGCGCTGACCATGATCGGCATGGCGATGATTCTCGGCACCCTGTTTATCGGAATCAGCTCTATGGCCTATTACTTCGGCATCGTGCCGAAGGGAGATGAAACCGTCGTGTCTCAAATTGCGCGCGCCACTTTCGGCACCGGCCCGCTGTATTACCTGGTGCAGGCCTCGACCATGGTCATTCTCATCCTGGCCGCCAATAGCAGCTTCAATGGATTCCCCCGACTGGCCTCGATTCTCGCTCGCGACAGTTACATGCCGCACCAGATGTCCATGATGGGCGATCGGCTGGTGTTCTCGAACGGTGTGATCATCCTCGGTGTGTTTTCCTGCTTATTGATCGTTCTCTTTAAGGGCGATACCCACGCGCTCATTCCACTCTATGCCGTCGGCGTCTTTCTTTCCTTCACCATTTCTCAAGCCGGCATGGTCAAACGGTGGCTCGTCAAGAAAGGACCGCACTGGGAAAAAAAGCTTCTCGTGAACGGCATCGGGGCTGTGACCACCGCCATTGCCACCGTGATTATTGCCAGCACCAAATTTACCCATGGAGCCTGGATCGTTATCGTGTTGATTCCGCTCCTGATCACCTTCTTTCGCGCCATTCATTCCCATTACAAGGCCGTCTCGGAACAGGTCGCGCTGTCGCGGGGGCACCGTCCCCCCATGCCGCGCCGGAATATCGTAGTCCTGCCGATTGGCGGCGTCAATCGCGCGGTCATCCGCGCCGTCGACTATGCACGAAGCCGCTCCGGCGATATCCGCGCCGTCCTCGTTGATGTCGACCCGGAAGAAACCGCCCGCGTGGAAATTCAATGGGCCCAGTGGGGCTGTGGCGTCCCCCTCACCGTGCTGCCCTCTCCGTATCGTTCCGTGTTGAGCTCCCTGCTCGACTACCTCGAGCAGGTGCTGCAAAAAGACCAGGAATGCTGGGTCACCGTGGTGATTCCGGAGATCTTGCCTGCTCGGTGGTGGCAGAATATTCTTCATAATCAGCGGGCGTTCATGCTGAAAGGCGCCCTCCTGTTCAAAGATCGTGTCATTTTGACCGACGTCCCCTATCACCTGACGAGGTGACCATGACAAGGCCCCTGTCCCCAGGAGTACATCTCCCCCATAGGGCGCTGTGGATCCTACCTCCCCTGATCCTGCTGCTGTGCCTGCCGCCTCACCCCGCACTGGCGTTCAAAATCTTGGCCCCTGTGAACGGGGCCACCCTGGTTTCCGGCCAACCGATCACCGTGGAAGTCGAGGCTGGAAGAGAAGCAGGCCTCGTCGAAGTGCGGTACTACTGGTATCCGGAACACACGGAGGCACTGGTGGAACAGGGTGAGAACCGTACCGGCAACGCTTCTCAGGGAGCTATGGCAACCGGCAAATACTGGCAAAAGGACAGCATCACCGGAGCACCGGTCGTCGCCTTGCCGGCCCTGACCTCCACCGTCGACCGCATTCCCCCCTATGGAGGCGCGCTCCCGGTGCCGCCGGATGCTATCGGACGAATGCGGCTCCTGGCCATTGCCGATATTTCACAAGGACGTCTGGGCCGGAAAACCGTGTTCGACGAAATCTTTGTCACCGTCCAGCCTGCAGCTGAACTACTCTCGATCGATTTTGAAACGGATAAACCTCTCCAACTCGGCCGGACCGGACAGTCATCCGCCTACGGTCACGTGGATTCGCTCGGCAAGATCTTCGAACTCCCCGTGGTCGGCGAATTCGCTGACGGCATCACTCGTCCACTGTCCTCTCCCAATACAGGCACAACCTACACGTCCGGCGACGACCATATCCTCAAGGTGTTACCCGACGGGCTGTTACAGATCGTGGGAATCGGCAAGACCTCGCTGACCGTGACGAATCGGGGGAAGCAGGCCACACTCGACGTGCGTGTGGAGGTGAATCCCGAGCCGAATGAGCCGCCGATCGCCGATGCCGGTGCCGCCAGAACCGTCAAAGCCGGCACCAAGGTGCGCCTCAATGGATTGCAGAGCCGAGACCCGGAGGGCGAAGCGCTCTTCTATACGTGGAGTCAGGTACGGGGCAGCAAAGTCGCGATGCTTGACGTCAACATGGCGGAACCGTCCTTTGTTGCCCCCTATGTCTCCGAGACTCGCACCTTCCGCTTCAAGCTGCGCGTGACGGACAAGAAAGGTGCGGACAGTGTGCCGGCGTATGTGGACGTCACCGTCGAACCTTGAGACAGGCTGCTAAAACAGACCCCAGGCGGCGTTCTCAGTCGCCGCACGCCTGCAGCCTTATGGGGTTCACTTCACACCTTGTCCCCGTATCTTTCGGGATACTCTCGTATCCTCTGGGATACATGCGATCCACCAGCGTCACGAACATCTCATCCGCGGTCATCACGACGGAACTGATACCTCGCTCACAAGCCGTGCTACTATCGATGCAGTGTTTGCAGAACCTCGGATCAGACCGCTAACCACGGAGGACTCTCATGGCATTGATTCAACAGGATCTCGTTCCAGGCAGTGGCGACCAGCTTCTGACGTACGATACAGACACCAACCTCCAATGGATGAATCTCACGGTCACCGCTGGGCGATCCTACCAGGACATCATCGGCGGTTTTGGCCGACTGACGACCAGGCACGGGTTTCAGTATGCCGACGGCGCACAAATCAGCGAATTATGCGCGCATGCCGGCATCACGAAGGGCCTCACGGAACCGGCCCTGACGCCGTCCCCGAACGACGCCAAGAATCATCAAGGCATTCTCACGCTGCAGGGGCTCATGAACGGCAAGACATTCCATGGGGTGAATTCCGTGGTCACGACGCGCGGGATCATGAAGCCGCCCGCTCCTCCGCCCAATGTTCCAACCCGAATCCTCGGCACAATCCGCCTCCAGCTCAGCCTGCTCAATCACACCGGCTCGCATGCGGAAAGTGAAGGTCCGACCGCGAGTCCCCAAACAGGTGATCCGGAAATCTGCTCGTACCTTGTACGAGTCCGGCCAGTGGCGTTGGCAGCAAAAAAGCGACCCGCAAGGCGAGCGGCGACAAAGAGGGCGCCGGCACGAAAGGCTCGAAAAACCGGCAGATCTCGATAGCGCTGCCCACAGACGACGGGCCCCGGGTTTAACCAAACCCGGGGCCCGTTCGCGCTCTCTCCACGCCACAGTCGCACAAGCCACTCTCAGATGAGGCTCAACGTCCCCCTCGCATGCGCCAATTCCCCTCGATGCCGTTGCAGCGCCGGACCAAAAGATGATCGGCGCACCTCAGCCTCCTGGGATACCATCACGCCCTCGATCTGCGCGAGCACGTCGGCGAGCTGTCCCACCAGCTGCTTGCCTCCGCGAGTCAGCCATTTCAACTGGCCACCGGCGTAGTCGAGATCGCTGAGCGAGTATCGAACCGACTCGATCTCTTCGAAGCATCGATAGCGGGCACGTGCGAGATCACGCTGACTCAGACCAGCGCGCCTCCAGGCCGCGTTGCCATTTGGGCCTGAGCCCCAGGCCACCAACCGCTCGAATAACATTGCCCCCATGGTAAAGGTAAACGTCGCGTGCAAGATACCTCTCAACGGCCGCAAACTCCGCCGCCACGGAGAATAGAACAACTCCTGGTTATGGTCGTGCTGATACAGCACGTCTTTGCGCAACAGCAGGTTGAGGTGATGATGACTGTTCTCGTGAATCAGGTCATCGATTAAATCGAGTTGATCACGGTCGAAACAATTGATGGCGGAGAGGCCGGGACGATGTCGGTAACTGAAACTCACCACCCCCTTGGCCTTGAGCGGGACGATGCGTGAGGTCAACAGGACCAGGAGCCGATCGCCTTCGGGCCAGGCAGACCCAATTGCGGCCAGTGCACGACGCATGCGGCTCGCGACTTCCGGCCTCGTCGGACGCACGCCTATGGGCGTCTTGTCCTTGCCATAGACCAGTGTCGGCCCGAGCACCAGTCGGCCGCATGGCGTGTCCCTCAGCACGACTGGGGCCAGGCGGCGCCAATGCCACCGTTCTCGGCCGCCGAACGCAACAACCGGATACGCTTGATCCCCGAGCAGAAGATCGATACCGGAGGGTTTGACCAGCCACTCCGCCTGCCCACCCGTTCGCGTGAGTGCCAGTCGAACAGGAGCCGGAGCCTCGTAGGCCACACCCGTGGTCCCGATGGCGCAACTCCCAGGCAGTTCGACGCGTTCAACGTTCGCGCTTAAATCGCACGGCACCAACCAGGCATCCGATCGTCGGCTCGCCACCCAGTCACAGGCCAACCGGGGGGCAAGACATACGGACTCCTGTGTGATTTCTCGTGCAAGTCGCTGACAGAGCGCCGTCAGACGCGGCAACAGCATGCGCGGATCCGGCTTGCCCTCGGGGAAAATCTCATCGGCGTACCCATGCTCGTAAAACTTTTCTCGAAACTCCGCACGCAGCTGTTCAGCGATGTCCCGGCGCGATCGCTCCTGCCGCACTTGCACGACGATATCGACGAAGTACAGCAGGTCGTTGAGCGATTCGATCCATCCGACCACTTTCCAATGGCTATACTCGGCCGTGGTGAAGGAACGACCGAGCCGGCGAAACCAGTCGATTTGCAGGCCCAGGGTGCAGACGTCCGCGGCATAGTTTTGCTCAAAATCTCGGCAGAGATCCTTCAACAATCTCCGCATCGAGTGCTGAAACTCTTTCATCAGCCGCTCAAGAATTTCTACCGTTAGTAAGGTCATCGCCGCGCAATACTCCTCAGCCGGTTTTCTTTCCGCGCGCACTGTACGCGAGTGTGTGCAGACTGACAAGCCGACGACCTACGGAGGGGAACATGGTACCTGGGGTGAGGTGGAATGGGGACGAACAGAGCAGGCTAATGCCCTGGGCGGAGCTGCGGAGTTGAGTGGAAACACAAGAACAGCTGGATGAATCCCCCCGCGAGGCACAGAGCATCGCCCCGCAGGGGAGTCTCCTACGCCGTGAGCTTGATGAGATCGAAGAGGAAGGGCTTCTCCGGCGCGGAAGCAGGAACAGGACGAAGATGGGAATTCTGGACCATTCTATGACGCTGAATCAGGGTATCGACAATGTTGCCGCAACTCAGGCACCGATGTCCTTGCAGCCGCATGGGATGAAAACTCTCCTGCAGATCGATCAAGTCATCCTTCACCATCAACCCTTCACATCGCGTGCACGTCATGGGTCCCTCCCTTCGGAGACAATGTGGCCCCTCGGAGCACCAAAGGATCTGTTGCCGACGAGGCATTCGACAGTCGCTACAGACATACAAGCAAGCCGAATGCCATGGATTCGTCGGCATCATGTGCATCCCGGGCGGCTACCGCAGGATGGCGACATGCTCCAACAGTGCCCCTGATGCCTGTGTCTGTGTACGAATTGGTCCCATGGGACAGAAATGGGTACAATCGGCTACAGTGACTCTCAATCGAACGGAGACCGGCAGGGCGTACAGGATAGGACACCCGAGCGATCGCTGGGTAGTTGGTCTGGCATACAAATAATGTCTCTCTCTGCGACAGAAATTGGTTCTATTATTCAGGAGCTGGATCCAGCCCTCGCCGAAGGCTGGATCCAGAAAATCTCCCAACCGCTGCCCGATTGCCTCATCCTCGAAATTCGTGTCCCTGGGCATACTCGCAGGCTGCTATGTTCGGTGCACGATGGCACCGCCCGCATGCACCTTGTAGAGCGCGCACTTCCCAACCCGCCTAGCCCGCCGGCGTTCTGCCAACTTCTCCGGGCGCGGATTCAAGGCGCGCGCATCGATGGCCTTCATCATGTTCCCGGGGACCGAATCATCCGTCTTGACCTGACAAGTCGAAGCGGACCGGTGTCGCTGGTCGCGGAATTATTCAGCCGCAACGCCAACCTTCTCTTGCTCGATGAGGAAGGCCGGGTGTTGGCGACCCTTCGCCAGCACAAAGAACGACTGAACCAGCCATACGAGGTTCCCAGCACTCCTCTTGCACGTATTGCCTCGCAGGAGATCGCCCCTCTCGAACAAGCAATAATCCATCCCCTCGATACTGAGGCCTTCCCGCTGTCAGCTGAACTGGAGACCCGCTATCGAGAACGGGAAGCAGAGCTCTCCCGCCTGACCCAGGTTCGGGAGCGGGAGTCGGCACTTCGCAAGAATCTCAAGAAGCTGCTGCGCCGCGCAGACGCACTCCGGCGCGATCTCGAACAGGCTGGACGGTACGAACCCTATGCACGCTACGGCGAGCTCCTGAAGGCCAATCTCGGGTCGATTACAAAAGGCATGACGAGCGTCTCCGTTATCGACTATTACGACGAACGACTGCCTGAGCTGATGATTCCCCTCGATCCGACCAAAGGAGCGCAGGCCAACATGGATGCCTACTTTGCGAAGTACCGGAAGTTCGTATCGGCCCAACGGGAAATTGCACCACGCCTGGCCACCATCCAAGCGGAGGTTCAGCCCATACAGGCGGAACTCGAGGTGATCAAACAGGGTACCTGGGTGGCCGCCAGCAATGCTGAACGACCGGCAGGACGCCCCACCTCACGCAGCGCCAAGAGGCACTCGGCGGATGAGGCGCGCCGCGGACCATTTCGGCGCTTTCGGTCGTCCGACGGGTATCCGATCTTCGTCGGACGCAATGCCCGAGAGAATGATGAACTGACATTCGGTCTGGCGAGGAGTGAAGACCTGTGGTTCCATGCCCGAGGCACCCCGGGCTCCCATGTTGTCGTCCGTCTGGAAAAGGGAACAGAGCCGCCGCTCGAAACGTTGCGCGACGCAGCCACGCTCGCACTGCTCTACAGCGATCTCAAGAAAAGCGGCAAGGGCGACGTGATCTATACTCGGCGCAAATGGGTAAAAAAATCCAAGGGCCAAGCCCCCGGTGCGGTGACCGTCACACAGGAACAGTCCATCTACGTGACTCTTGATAAACGACGCCTCGACGGACTGAAATCACGCCTCACTGAACATGTCTCCTAACCTCCCTTCATCACCGCCGCCCGCTTTTCATGGATTACCGTCACATGGTACAGTGCCCACATATGGGCATCCTGTATGACACACGTGACCGCTTCCACATCCTGAGTGCCCTGCTTCAGACTAAGACACTGCGCCAATTTGATAAACGCCTCCAGGACGAACTCCTGCCGATCCTTGGTTGCTCCACCATTGGCCTCTACCTCTACAGCGAGACCGCCGCGGCATTTTCGCCGGTATCGGACATCTTTCGAGACCCCGCCTCCCCCGCCTATCCCATTGCACAACTGCCTGCGGCCGGTACAATCAAGGAAGCGGCGGTCCACGCCGGGCAGGCCATTCTCGCCAACGACCTCAGCAACGCCCCTTGGACCGAAGCTCAGGCCATTGATCCCCGCATCTACCGGCGTTCATCGGTCTTGGCGGCACCGATCATCATGCCTGAGGACGCTTCCACCCTCACGCCGGCCAAGACGCTAGCGGTCATCGTGGCAGTCTCCCTGGAGGCTTCAGACTCGTTTACCGAGGAGGACAGGGGTTTCCTTGAGGTGTTCGGCCAGCATATTGCCCCGGTCCTCACCGCCGTTTTGGCGGCAGAAGAGCGTGACACCCTGGTCGCCATCAATAGTCAGGTTGTGCTCGGCGCCATCACCCTCGACAATCTGATCTATTCGATTCAGCCGATTCTCCGCGACGTCATTCACCATGACGTGATCGGGCTGGTGCGGTTCGTCGGTGAAACTCACAATCGCTGGTTTGACATCGTGGCCTGCGAGGGTGTCGACATCGACCAAGAAGCCCTGCGACAGTTTCCATTCGAACACATGGCGGCGGCGGAAATCCTGGCCACGGGCAAACCCCTTCTTCTGACCGGGCACAATCAGGAACGATTTGCCGAACACCGTTACTTCGAATCCCTCGGCGTCTTCTCGGCGATGCTCTGCCCGCTCCTGGTCCGTGGAAGGCCCTATGGGTTTCTCGCGATCGGGAGCAAGCGGCGAAACGCCTTCTCTCAACGTGATCTGGCCCTGACGGAGCAGATCGGCTTCCACCTGTCCCACGCGATCACGAATCTTTCGGCCTACGACGAGATTCGCCAGCTCAAAGACCAATTGGAACAGGAAAACGTCTACCTGCGGGAGGAAATGGGTGCCTCACTGGACCTAAAAAGCCTCGTGGGTGATAGCCCCGCGTTACAAAAATCGCTTCGGGCCATCGAGATGGTTGCCCCCACCGATTCCACTGTGCTCATCACCGGAGAGACGGGGACCGGCAAGGAATTGGTGGCACAAGCCATTCATCGACTTTCGCCCCGTCAGCATAAGGCGTTGATCACGGTAAACTGTGCCGCGCTTCCACCCACCCTCATCGAATCCGAACTGTTTGGGCATGAAAAGGGCGCATTCACCAGCGCGACCTCCCGCAAGTTGGGACGCTTTGAGCTCGCCCATGGTGGCACCATTTTCCTGGATGAAGTGGGAGAACTCCCGATCGATGTGCAAATGAAACTGCTGCGCGTGCTGGAGGCCCAGGAATTCAATCGGGTCGGCGGAACCCAGACTATCCGGGTCGATGTACGCGTGCTCGCCGCCACCAACGTGGACCTGGATCAAGCCATCACACGCAATACCTTTCGTGCCGACCTGTTCTATCGCCTCAATGTGTTCCCGATTCGGCTTCCCACGTTGCGCGAACGCCTTCAAGATATTCCGCTGCTGGCCCGCCACTTTGCCAGAAAATACAGTCAGCGGCATCGGAAGCCGGTGACGCGCATTCACAGCGCCGCACTACAAGCGTTGTCCGCCTACGATTGGCCAGGCAATGTGCGCGAACTGGAGCATGTCATTGAGCGCGCCGTCATCGTCAGCCGAGGCTCGACCATCACCATCGAGGAGCTCGACGGCCTGGGGCGCACCAATGCCTCCGCCCCCCACCCACGCACACTGGCGGAAGCCGAGCGGGCGCACATCCTTGATACGCTGATTCGAACCAATTGGGTCCTGGCCGGCAAACAGGGCGCGGCTGAGCACTTAGGCATGAAGCGGTCAACCCTTCAGCACCGCATGAAAAAGCTGGCGATCACCCGCCCTCCGCAAAAGAAGCATTGAGTGCCCACATATGGGCGCGTTTCCCTTCATCTGCCAACATTTCGGCAACTCCCTCTTCCCGCCTGCGCGCAACATTCCCTACGCGAAGCACAGTTCTTCAAACAAATCAACGCGTTCAATCACGCAGATCGTTCCCCTTCTAATTCTGGCATCGTCCCTGCTCGTATTCTCCTACATGAAACCAAGTACGCTGGCCCCGACTCCGCAATCACTGGGCGACGAGATCCAGGCCTATGTGGTCGAGCGGCAGAGCAAGTTGCTTGCGTCGGGCGAAGCCAGTCGGGATGGCCGACGGTTCTCCTGGTGCGGCGACATTCTGGACTTTCTGACGGAAGGACTGGACGAAAGACTGGCTGCGAGGGACATCACCTTCACCAATGCGTTCCCCGGCCCATTGCGCCTCATGGACGAAGAGCAACAACCCAACGGGCAGCATGTGCGGCGCTTCTGGACCATCGCCCTGCACCGGGGATGCCCGATCGCAAGAATTTGCACTCTCTTCTTCCACCGTCACGATCAAGTGAAACTTCCTCAGCCACCGCGCGTCGTCGCCTATACGCTGGACCACCAGGACGGCGAGGAGCACGCATGAACTACGTGGCGCTTAAGATGCTCTTCGGAGACCGCGCGAAGTACCTCATGCTGTTGTGCGGACTCACCTTTGCGGTGATGCTGATCGTGCAGCAGGGCTCAATCTTCTGGGGTCTCATGATGTGGTCGCAATCAAGCGTCAGCAATATCAATGTACCCCTCTGGATCACGGACCCCGGCATCGGACAGGTCGACGAGGTGAAGCCGATCGCCGACACCGCCGTCGATCGAGTGCGCAGCGTCTCCGGAGTCGAATGGGCCGTGCCGTTGTATAAGGGGGTGCTGCGCGCGCGGCTGTCCAACGGGGACTACCACCAGATTACGCTGACCGGGTTGGATGCCTCCACACTCATCGGGCGACCTGCCGAGGTCCTCGAAGGGAGGTTTGAAGACATCTTACAGCCCGACGCCGTCATGTTGGATCAATGGGCCGTTGAACGCATGGGCGGTCCCACGGTCATCACGATCGGTACGGTGTTCGAGTTGAACGACAAGCTGGCCCGCGTCGTTGCCATCGCCAAGACGCAAAAAAACTTCACAAACATCCCGGTCGTGTACACCACGTACGACCGCGCCATCCGGTATGTGCCACGCGAACGTCGCACCCTTTCGTATGTGTTGGCCAAGGCCAAGGACGGCGTCTCCGACGCGGAAGTGACGGCGCGTATCCAGGCGCAGACCGGCCTCGGCGCGTTTACTGCGCAAGACTTCGGCTGGAAGACAATCAGTTGGGTCCTCAAGAACACCGGTATCGGTATCAACTTCGGCACGACCATCCTGCTCGGGTTCATTGTCGGCATGGCCATCGCCGGGCAGACGTTCTACCTGTTTACCGTGGAAAATCTCAAACAATTCGGGGCGCTGAAGGCCATGGGTGCATCCACCTTCACGCTGGCGCGGATGATCCTCCTGCAAGCCTTTACCGTCGGGCTCACCGGCTATGGCATCGGCCTCGGCCTCGCCACAGGATTCGGATTTTTATCCGCGAAAGGCGGCGGGCTTCCCTTTGTAGAAACGTGGCAGTTGCTCCTTGTCGTGCTGATCGCGCTCCTCGGCATCTGCACCTGCTCTGCCTTGATCAGTATCGTCAAACTCGCACGCCTTGAACCGGCGATCGTGTTCCGGTGATGCCCATGGATGATCACGCACACGCGCAAGTCCCTGTCACCGAGCCCCCCAGCACCGCCGCCGTGCAGGTGCGCGGACTCGTGAAATCGTTCGGCTCCGGGGAGACCACGGTAACCGTACTCAAAAGCATTGATCTCGACGTGTATTTCGGCGAATTGCTCCTCCTGGTGGGGGAATCAGGCGGCGGCAAGACGACCTTGCTCTCAGCCATCGCGGGCATTCTCGACATCGACGCAGGAACCCTGGACGTGCTGGGTGCCTCACTGACCGAGATGCCACCCAATGCGCGCACCCGGTTTCGTGGCCAGCGCATGGGGTTTATCTTTCAACAGTTCAATCTCTTACCCTCGCTGACCGCGGCAGAAAATGTCGCGATTCCACTCCTGATTCATGGCCTTCAGAAGAAAGAGGCACTCTCGCGGGGACGGCTGATGCTCGAACGTGTCGGACTCGGCGACCGCACGGAATTTCTGCCCAGAAACCTGTCCGGCGGCCAACAACAACGCGTCGCCGTCGCACGGGCCCTGGTCAATGATCCACAACTGCTGGTCTGCGACGAACCGACGGCTGCCCTCGACGGGCCCAACGGTCAGAAAATCATGGAGTTGATCCGTGATGTGGGACGAGCCCCCGACCGTTGCGTCATTGTCGTCACGCACGACAGTCGCGTATTTCAGTTTGGTGATCGCATGGCCGAACTCACGGACGGCCGCATCGTCGGCATCCATCCGATTCAGAAAGAGGCCATGGCATGAGCATTCTCAATCGTTTCAGCGTCTGGCTGGCACTGGCCTGCGCGGCGCTCGCCGCCTGGAGTGTGCTGACTGCCGGCAAGACCGCGCCCATGCCGACACCGATCGTGGCGCCACCCCGCTCTCCCTTCGAAACGACCGTGGCCGCGAGCGGCATTATCGAAGCCGCAAACGAAAACGTGCGCATTGGTCCCCCCGCGGCCGGGCTCGTCACACAAGTGTTCGTCGCCGTCGGGGACCCAGTGCGTGAAGGTGACCCGCTCCTTCAACTGGATGATCGAGATCTTCGCGCGCAACTCGTGGCTCGCCAAGCCGCCATTCCCCCGGCGGAAGCGCAGGTCGAGGAACAGACCTACCGCATCGGCGACCTCAACACCCAACTCAAGCGGCTGAAAGCGGTGGGGGACAGCAGGGCCGTCAGTGATGACGATATCAAACGCACCTGGTACGCCCTCGAAATGGCCAAACGCACGATGACTCGCCACGAAGCGGCCTTGAAACAGGTCATTGCACAGCGGGACGAAACACAGATGTTGCTCGATCGGCTCACAGTACGCGCACCGCGCGCCGGCACGATTCTCCAGGTGAATGTCCGAGCCGGTGAATTCGCCCTCACGATCGGCGCGAGCGAACCACTGATGTTGCTGGGAGACATGCAACAACTCCAGGTTCGCGCCGAGGTCGATGAAATCAATGCTCCGCTCGTGGCTCCACATCGGCCCGCCGTGGCCTACCCGAAAGGCAATACCGCCAAGCCGATCCCCCTGACATTCGTGCGGATCGAACCCTACATCGTCCCGAAGAAGTCGCTGACCGGAGAAAACACCGAGCGAGTGGATACGCGAGTCCTTCAAATCATCTATCGATTTGAACGCCCGGCGTTTCCAGTCTATACCGGGCAGCAAGTTGATGTGTTTATCGAGCGCGAACCCGCCACTGAAGGACCGGCCGTGGAGTCGCCACAATGAACCGGGTACGCTTACTGCCACAACGCGCAGGGTTGTTGGTGACGGGTCTCCTCACCCTCTCCGTCACTGGCTGCCTGCAAGGCCAGCCCTATACACGCCCGCCGATCGCCGCCCCCGCTGACTGGACCGATATGAGCTCCGGCTCCATAGCGGGTACCAACTCCGACAAACCACCAAGCGCCGACTGGTGGCAGGCATTTCGTAACGAGGAGCTCACGCAGTTCATCGAGCGCGCGCTCGCCCAGAACCATGACGTGCGGCGGGCCGTATCTCGGGTGATCGAGGGTCGCGCAGCCGTGACCACCGCCGGGGCCGGACTCTACCCGCAACTCAACGTTCAAGGCAGCTACACAAATATTTCCGTCTCTAAGAACACGCTGGCTGGGTTAGGATTGGCCACCGGACAGCAACCGGGGCCGCAGGTCTTTGCCAAGCCGGGCAGCAGTTTCGACCTGTGGAACGGGGCGGCCGATCTGCGTTGGGAGCTGGATCTCTGGGGACGAATCCGTCGAGGGATGGAAGCGGCCTCCGCCGATGCGCAGGCCATCGAACAGGATGCCCGGGCCATCGCCCTCACACTGATTGGCGACGTGGGGCAGTCGTATTTTCGCATCCGGGAATTGGATGAGCAGATCGAGATCGCCCAGCGAACACTGGCACTGCGGCGTGATTCCCTGGACATTATCCGCAAGCGAGCCTCCGTCGGGTTGGCATCCGACCTGGACGTGAAACGGACGGAAGTGCTGGTCGCCGAAAGCGCGGGACAAATTCCAGACGTGATTCGCTTGCGAGCCGTTGAGGTGCACCGTCTGGAAGTCCTGACCGGGGCTGCACCGGGAACGTTGACGCTTCCACAAACGCCACTGCGAAAGGTTGTCATCCAGCCGGACATTCCGGTCGGGCTCCCGTCGCACTTGCTCGAACGACGGCCCGACATCTTGCAGGCTGAAGCTGCGCTCAAAGCTGCCAATGCCCGCATCGGACAGGCACGCGCCTACTTCTTCCCCACTCTGTCCATTACCGGCCAGGGAGGACTCCAAAGCGCGGAGTTCGCCAACTGGTTCACGGGCAACAGCGCGAACTTCAGCATCGGCCCCTCGGTGACCTTGCCCATCTTTCTCGGCGGCACCAACGTGGCGCGACTGGACGCCGCTGAGTCACGCTATCAACAATTGTTGGAGGGCTATCAGCAGACCATTCTCCTGGCGTTTCGCGAAGTCGCAGATCTCCTGGTCTCGATCCACACCCGCACAGAGCAGTTAACGCGCCAGCGCGAACAAACAGCGGCAGCCGATGCCGCCGTGGGTCTGGCGGAGGTCCGATATCGCAAGGGCCTGGTAAACTACCTGGATGTGCTCGACACGCAGCGCACGATGCTGGCAGCGCAAACGCAACTCGCTCAAACCGAACGTGCCCGTCTCACGGACATGGTCAGCCTGTACAAAGCACTAGGCGGAGGATGGCAGCAGGCCCCAGGAGGTGATGCTGTCCTATCGGGAGCCGCGGCAGCACCATAGACATGGCCTCTCCTCGCATCTTCCCCTTGCGCCTGCTGAAATCCACGAGCCGACTTTCAACTTGAAATTTCAGACTGGATCGGGCTATCTGACAGCGTGCGGTTCTGGCTTCTCAATTCTCAGACAGACCAGACACCGGTTCTTCCTCTTCACCCTCTTCCTCATGCGACGACGTAGAAGGAGCCTCCCATGCGAGACGGTGTTCGCCACCCGGCGCTGGTATGCCATATCAGTCCAATCCTCATCCTGTTGACGCTCAGCCTGGTCTTGCCCTTTGGAGCAGCAGGCCGCGCGGCACCGGCGGACAAGCCGGCAGCCAAATCCGGCCCGCCCGACAAACAGACGCTGGAAGAGGAACAGATCGTGTCCACCACGGACAAGATTACCCAACCGGTGGACACGGACGCTGAAGCCATGCGCCACAACGATCTCGGGGTGGCTTTTGTCTTCAAAGGGGATCTCGGGCAAGCCATCGACGAATTCAAACATGCGCTGCGCCTCCAGCCGAACTATTTCGCCGCCCACCTTAACTTGGCGAATACCCTTCTGGATATCGGCCGGCATGACGCCGCGATGCTCGAATTCAAGGAAGCCCTCCGGCTGAAGCCGGACGATCCGAAAGCGCACAATGACCTGGGGGTCGCGCTCAAGGAAATGGGTGATCCGGCCGGCGCCATCGCGGAATTCAAGACCGTCCTACGCCACAATCCTGACGACGTGAACGCCCACAACAACCTCGGCGTCGCTCTGAAGGCCTCGGGCGATCTCGACGGCGCCATCGCGGAGTATCGAACCGCCGCGACTCTGCAACCAAACGATGTGAATGCCCATTTCAATCTCGGACTCGGACTGATGGAAAAACGTCAGCCGGAGGCGGCGATCAATGAGTTTCGCACGGCCCTGCATCTGCGCCCCAACGACGCCAAGATCCGGTTTAACCTCGGCAATGCCTTGGCCGGCATCGGACAGCGCATGGAAGCCGCGCAGGAACTGAGACAATACCTGCGACTGGAACTCGACACTCGGGCAAACAGACGGTGGCTTGAGCAAGCCGAAGCGAAACTTCGGGAATTGGAGATGCCGTAAAAGGGTTGCCTCCCTCGCCATATGGCGGTGTACGTAACCGCGAAGCAGCGCTCAGAACGAAATGTTCGGCAATACTCGCCCCCAGGCCCTCATTTAGTGTACAGTCCTCACCGCTTCAGTTCGGACAGGGACGTTCAATGTACCAGGTTCACTCCGAAACCGGTCTTCCATGGCACCGGCGCCTGGCTGGCGGGATTCTGGCCGTCATCGGTATAGGCCTGTTCGGCCCCTCCACATCCTTGCCGGCGGAGCCATCCGAAACCGCCTCGGAATCTCCGCATCGACGTCAATGGACGTTCGACAGTTCCGCTCCAGGAACGTTGCCAAGTTCGTATGTCGTCGGGACGCTCTTCGATGGGCGACCGGCCGGTGAATGGAAAATTCTCATCACAGACCGCGCGCGAAGCGCTTCCCAAGTCCTTGCGCAAGTGCAGCCCAGAGGTACCGACCAGACGAACAAACTCCTCTTGCTGGACGGGACCACGAGCACGAACATCGACCTTGAGGTCTCCTACTTGGCAGTCGCCGGAAAGGCCGATTTGGGCGGTGGGTTGGTCTGGCATGCGGTTGACGATCGCAACTATTATCTTCTGCGTGCGAGTCTGGTTGAACAAAAACTTCGCCTGTACCGCGTCGTAAAGGGGGTGCCCCAGGTGGTAAAGCAGATCGATCGTCCCCTTCCTGCAAGCGGGTGGCATACGCTTCGTGTCGTCCAGCGGGGATGCGAGATCAAAGCCCTGTACGACGATGCCATCCTCTTTCGCGCATGCGACTCGACGTTGGCGAACGGCCGGATCGGACTGTTGACGAAAGCTGACGCCATCACCTATTTCGATGACTTGTCTCTCCGGCTTCTTGAATAGACACATTCGCGGCGACACCTCTGCGGGTTGCCCTCCGTGAGCCTCGTCGACGAGGCAACTCCACACTCTCTGGCCTTAAGGGATTCTTGCCGATACCTCAACCTCGGTTACCCCCTGTCCAGAAAGCCTTTCGTCATGCGGCGGCATAACGCGGCATAAAAAAAGGGCAGTCACCCTGAGGATGACTGCCCCGATCTGACTCACAAGTGGGCGTTACCAGCGATCGCGCTTGCCCCCGCGATCGTTAAACCCCCCGCCGCTCCGTCCGGGACCGCCGGAACGAGGCTCCTGCGGACGCGCTTCATTGACCGTCAATGTCCGGCCACCCATGTCCGACCCGTTGAGAGCCGAAATCGCCTTTTGCGCCTCATCGGAAGAGGCCATTTCAACGAATCCGAAACCTCTCGATTGGCCGGTAAACTTGTCCGTGATGATCCGGGCGGATTCCACCGACCCATGCACCGCGAACAAATCACTCAACTGCTGTTCGGTTGCCGAATAGGGCAACCCGCCAACATAAATTTTAGAACCCATGTGGGTCCTCCTCTTGGGTAGTGACATTGTCTTGATCGAAGGAAAGAAAGGGAAAGGACGGGCCGAAGACGCGACAAAACGGAGCGACTTGGGTCTGGCTTTCGATTAGATTCCCGGGCAAGGCAACATCGAATCAGGCCTGAACTATTTCAACGCATCCCTCACCAGGCCCCAGCGCGAGACGGCGAATAGTACCATGCCCCCCCCTGCCATACAAGCCAGGAAAGTGCCGGATGGCAACTCAGGGTAGGCGCAGGCCCAGGGCCACTGCGGCCCCATGTACAACCAGCACAACCGGCTTAGGCCGGCGAGCATTCCGAATCGAAAAATGCCCTAGGAATTTCCCTAGTCGACAGAGCGAAAGGAGCCGAGCAATTTTCCTCCGGCGGGCGGTGGCCGGGCGCAGCTCAATCCGGTGAGCAGAACGCAGTGCTACTGGGTCACCACGGCACGGACGAATGTGACGGATTCAGAGGTCGTCCTCGTAACAGCTACACGCATACCGGCGGAGTACCGACAACAACTTTCTTCACCGGACATCCACTTTTCGACTGTCCAGTATAGCTGGACATATGGTAAGATTGGCTACGTGCACCCGGTGAAGCCCCTCCGCACACGAAGGCATCCACGCACCCATCCACATGCGTGCGATATAGGGCTCTCACTCTCCCAGGCTCTCCGTTGCATCATACGCGCAGCCCACGGTGCAACGAACTGATGGAGCCGGAGGGGCGCATCGGGACCCGGCAGGAGAACATGACATGAATGCGTTGACACGGCTGCTTCACCCTGCGGAACTCCCCATGCTGAGCTCGCTACTGCGCCTGTATCGAAGCGTACAGGACTTGGCCGCCCAGATTTCAGAAGACTGGGCCGCCAATCAACACGATTGGACGATGCCTGGGTTTCGCGCCATTGCAGTCCATCGCTTCGGCACCTGGACCACCAACAAGCGCCCCGGTGTCCTGAAAACTGTGCTACTCGGCGTCTATGGTCTGCTCTATCGATACGTCCGCAATCACTATGGAATCGAGATTCCCCTCACGGTTACGCTCGGGCGGAGGCTGTGCTTGGTTCATCAGCACGGCATCGTGTTTCACTGGAAAACCTTCGTCGGCGATGACTGTCTCATCAGGCATGGCGCCACGATCGGAGCGGGCTATGGAGGAGAAAAAACCCTCCACAGGGGCCCTCAACTAGGCAACCGTGTCGAGGTAGGACCGGGAGCGGTGATCCTTGCCGCCGTGAAAATCGGCGATGGGGCAGTGCTCGGACCTAACGTCGTGGTCATGGCAGATGTCCCGGCAGGAGCGCGGGTGTTCACCGAAGCGCCGCGTGTCATTCGGCTCCCCAAATCCTCTCAAGAGCCCGCCCCCACCACAAACATGCAGCAACGCATCTGAGAACGCCGGAATGACCCCGAACGGTATCACGCCTGCTGGACAAGCCACGGCCGGTGACACGCCGGAAGTTCGTGGTGACACCCTCGTCCGACAAGGATTGATCAAAGAAGCCATCCAGTCATACCTCGACGCGGTTACCGTACCTGCAGCGTCCTCACTCTGCCTGAAACTTGCGCGAAGCTATGATCGCATCGGCAACCATTCGGAAGCTTGCCGCTGGGCACTGTCCATCGTTGATGGAGGCGACGACTATACAGCCTGGCAGGCTGGCTGGACGTTATTCCAACGCAATGTTCAACACACCGCATGGCCGACTGCCAGAAGGACGAAAGTTGCCATCGCCGGCAGTTACACCACCACGCAACTCGGCGCGATGTTACGCCTCGCGGGGGCTCGGATCGGCATCCAGATCGATCTGTACGAAAGTCCCTATGGGCAATACCAGCAGGAGATCATCAACCCAGCCAGCCCACTCTACGCCTTCGCGCCCGACATTGTGCTTCTAGCGGTGCACGAAGGGGATGTACATCTCCCGGAGTTCAGTTCGGACCCCACGCGGGAGGTTCACACAGAGATCACCAGGTGGACCACGCTCTGGACTCTGGTCAGCAACCAATCGCGCGCCCGAATTGTCCAGCATAATTTCGTCTTACCCTGCGACATCCCCTTAGGACATCTGGCCACCAGGCTTCCTGGCTCTCGATACATGATGACACAAGCCGTCAACACGGGACTCGGACAGGCGGCGGGAACCGCCGTCTCCATCGTAGACTGTGAACGCCTCTCCGCGCTGATCGGCAAACAGCGCTGGTGCGATCCGCGCTACTGGAACATGTCGAAACAAGCCGTGGCTCTGGATGCCTTGCCGTTGCTCGCCAGGCACACGGCTGCAGTGATCGCCGCGGATGTTGGCTTGAGCCGGAAGTGTCTGGTGCTCGACCTAGACAATACGTTATGGGGCGGTGTGATTGCTGAGGACGGCCTGGCCGGCATTAAACTAGGGCACGGCGCAGAAGGCGAAGCGTTTGTGGCTTTCCAAGAGTACCTGCTGAAGCTTAAACGCAAAGGGGTCATCCTCGCCGTCTGCTCAAAAAACAATCATGCCGATGCCATCCAGCCATTTGAACGACATCCCGAGATGCGCTTGAAGCTGCATGACATCGCGCTGTTCGTCGCCAACTGGACATCTAAACCAGAAAATATTCGTTCTATTGCCGACACGCTGCAAATTGGCTTGGACTCGCTCGTCTTCGTGGACGACAATCCTGTGGAACGAGAGATCGTTCGAAAGTTTCTGCCTCAGGTGGATGTTCTTCCAATGCCCGAAGACCCCGCGTATTACGTCCGAACGCTTTCACAATATCTCCTATTGGAAACGGCATCCATGACGGCCGAAGACAGCGAGCGGACCGCCCAGTATCAAGCCCGTGCTCACATCAAAGCGCTAGAAGCATCAGCAAGCTCGATCGAAGACTTTTATCGCAGCCTCCAGATGCAGGCCATCGTCACCCCCTTCGAAGAGACGCAGCTGCCACGGATCGCCCAACTGATCGGCAAGACCAACCAATTCAACCTCACGACCCGGCGCCATGGCATGTCGCAATTGGAGGCCTTCGTCAAGGACACGACATACGTGCATCTCGCCTTGCGACTGCGCGATCGGTACGCCGATCACGGGCTCGTGAGCGTAATGATCGCGCGCCACGACGGCAGCACTCTGGATATCGATACCTGGCTCATGAGTTGCCGTGTCATCGGACGCACCGTCGAGGCCACCATGCTCGAACATCTGTGCCGACGGGCACGACAGCTCGGCTGTACGTCGATCCGTGGCACCTACATTCCGACGCCGAAGAACGCCATGGCCGCAGAGGCCTATGCCAAACAGGGCTTCAGCCGACTCGACTCAACCGAGGGTGTTGAAACCTGGACGTATGATCTGCTGGCGAACGGCCCACCGACGAATCCGTTTGTCAAAAGCGTTGATTTCTGGGAGCAGGCTGATGGCCAGTCCTGAGCGCAACGCCTCGGGCAACCCTTCCCGGGCCAAGACCGCAACCATTTCCTTCACGGGCGAAGATTTGGCCCGATTCAGCGCGGCCAGCCACGACCACAACCCATTGCATGTTTCCGAGGAATACGCCAGGGCTACACCCTATGGGGAGCCTGTCGTGTTCGGAATCCTCGGGGTGCTGGCGGCTCTCGGACAACTTCCGGATCGCCCACATCATCGGCTCCAGAGTCTTTCGGTCGAGTTTCGCAATCCCCTTACGGTCGGCGTGTCGTATCGATTGGAAGTGTCCACTCCCTCGATTGATTGCGAAATCGTCAAACTCTACGACACCACTCGTCTGATGCTGAAAGCAACCTTCGCATTTGCTCCGGCACAAGTGCCGGCTCAACTCCTACGGATTCACGAGGGCTCCTCCGTTTCGGAAGCGGCGGATCGGACGAAGACAGACCTGACTCCTGGCACGAGGGTGACAGGGGAATATGGGCCTGGCCCAAAAGAGTTTGTTCAGGTCGTCACCCGATGGGGACTGTCAGGAAAAGGCGCAACATCACACCAGATTGCAGCCATGATGTGGGCAAGTTTTTTGGTGGGCATGGAGCTGCCCGGGCAACGAGCCGTCTTCTGGCGATTGATCCTCAGCTTCCTTCCCGAACTGGACACACACAACGGCCCGTTCAATTACGAGGCTGTCGTTGAAGAACTCGACGAGCGCTATGACCTCCTGCACACCACCGGCACACTATCGTCTGGACACACGCCTGGTGCGACGGCGCAGATGTGGGCATTCGTACGGCAGGACTCTCCACAGCCCTCACTCAGCCGGATCATCAACATCCTCCCTCCATCACAACGGCTGAGCGGGAAGGTCGCCTTGGTCATCGGAGGCAGTCGTGGTCTGGGCGCGGCCATTACCCAGGCACTGGCTTCACAAGGCTGCTCCGTCGTCATGAACTATCATCGCTCCACACAGGAAGCCGAACGGATTCGAGCCAGCCTTGGAGCGGATGCCGACCGTATCATGCTCCTGCAGGGAGACGCGGCGGATACCGAATGGTGTGCGACCGCACGACAGACCACACTCAATCGATATGGCAGACTGGACCTACTGATTTGTAACGCGTCTCCGCCCATTCGTCCCCTCCCGTTCGCGCCGGAAAGGCTCGCGCAATTTGAAGAGTTTTTGGCAAGAAGTCTCGCGCTTGTCACCGGCCCTATGGCCAGCTTTCTCGGCACGCTGGCCGAGCAGGGAGGATGGAACATTGTGCTCTCATCATCGTTTGTGACGGAACTTCCCGCTGAGTTTCCGCAGTATGTCACCACGAAATCTGCCGTCGAGGGGCTGGTCCGCTGGGCGGCGCGGCACTACCCAAAGGTACACCATCTGATTCTCAGGCCGCCAAAATTGTTGACGGATCAGACCAATACGGCCATGGGACGACAGGGCGCGCTGGAAGTCGAACAAGCCGCCGTTTCGCTCGTCCGACACATCTGTTCCGCAGACCATTCCGAATCACCAGAGATTCTCGAGACATTTGAATTGAAGCGGGACCCGTCTCCCAACCGAGACGCCTGCGAACAGCCGGGCCCGGCTGATTGGCAACCGGCAAGAGATCAACCCATAAGAACAAGTTGAGGAACCACATGGATCTGCATGCTCGCCTCGAAGACGTGTTTCGTCAGGTATTCGACAACGATCAACTCACGCTACGTGACGACATGACTGCGACTGACATCGAAGGCTGGGACTCCGTTGCCCATATCAATCTCATGTTCGGGATCGAACAGGCATTCGGGATCCGCTTCAAGGGTAATGAGCTGGCCGACATGACAAACATCGGTGAGCTCAAGCAGTTTTTATCCGGCAAGGTTCCCTGCTGACCTCATTCCAGATCTCGACCAATGCCGGCATGGCCCTCACCCGGCAGCCGGTCGTGATGATTGTTGCACCACCGCCCACAACAGACGCTGGTATGAATGAGTGACCTGGCCGTTCGAGTCGAACAGTTATCAAAGCGGTATCGACTGGGCGCAACCCATGCCTCAGAGGGCTCTCTCGCCGGGACCCTCTCCCAGGGGCTCCGGCGGCTGATGGGGCGTCGCCCCACCGTCGCAGGGCCAACGGGCGA